>DASQJL010000090.1 GCA_035631035.1 Candidatus Binatia bacterium
GGGGCGTCGGGCTCGACAGAAGCCACGGCCTGCACGCGCGTGGGGTCGCCGATCGTGAGCGCTGCGATCCACGCCGCGACCTGCTTGGCGGTGGCGTTCGCGTATTCGTAGGTGCGGCCGGTCACGTCGACGCGGATCGGCTGCGAGACGCGCGGCGACTGGTTGAGCGTGCTCGCCGCCTCCAGAACGATCGGAGGCGCGGGCCGCGTCGCGGCGCCGGTCGGCCCGTAGGCCGTCGCGACGGCGCCCTCCTGCAGCGTCTGGGCCGAGAAGACCAGCGTGGGTCCGAGCGGCGAGTCGAGCCGGTAGGCCGACACCTTGAACCCCTGTCCGACGAAGTTCCGCTTGTTGCCCGCCTTATCCACCGCCTCGAAGACGTAGGAATAGGTGATGCCCGGCGTGACCGGAGCTCCCGAGAGAGCGCGTCCGTCCCAGACGATCTCCTTGGGCGCCTCGCCCTTGCCGCCGAACTGCGCCACCGTCTGGCCGTGCGAGTCAGCCACCGTCAGCTTCCACCGCTCGGTGCCGCGCACGTTGGGCTGGAAGCGCGCCACCGACCCGCTCGCGAACTGCCGAAGCCAGGGCCGCCCCGTGTACGGGGAGCGCTCGCTCGCCGAAACCGCGAGAAATCCCGTCGTCAGGTCGGGCGGCGTGCGGTCCAGCACGTCCTCCGCCGTCCCGAAGTCCAGCCCGTTCACCTTCGCCGGGTCCAGCTGCAGCGCAAGCGGCGGCCGCTCGATCTCCACGTGCACCCGATCCTCCCCCTCGATCGTGAGCGAGCGGAGGTCGGTGCGCTCGGCGCCGCCCTTGATGGTGTAGCCCTTCTCGCCGTCCTTGGCGTCGGGAGCCGGCGCGTCGGTCGCCCCGGTCGCCGGTGCCGCCGGCGCGGCGCTCGCCGTCGCCGGTCCCTTGGCGTCCGCAGCGGGCGCCTTCACGGCCTCGTTCGGGGCCGGAGCGGGCTTGGCGGCGCTCTTCTTCGTCCGATGGGACTTGGACGGCACGGCCGCCGGCTTCGCGGCAGGCGCCTTCGCGGCGGGCGTGCCCGGCACTGCAGCCGAGGTCTCGGGCCCCGCGGCCGTCGGCGTCACGACGCTCACCGTGCCGACGGAGACCGAGGGCTTCGTCGTTCCCGCCGTCCCGGTCGTTCCGGCGGTCGCGCGGTGCGCGACGAAGAAGAGCGTCAGCGCGGCCGCGGCGGCAGCCGCGACGGTGTCACGAAAGGTTCGCAGGTTCATCGCGTCTCCTCGATCAGCCGGCGTCGCGAAGCCGGAAGTGGAAGGTGATCGTGCCCCACTGTTCGCCCGTCCGTCCGCCGCGAAGCGGCTCGAAGAGCCAGCCCCGGAGCGCGGTGCGCGCGTTTTCGTCGAAGTCGCCGAAGCCGGCCGTCTTCTGGATCACGACGTTCTCCTTCACGGTGCCGTCGGAGCGCACCACGAAGTAGAGCGTCACCGACCCCTCGACCGCTTCCTTCTTGGCCCATTCCGGATATTCCGGCACGACCGTCTGGAGCACCGCCCGGTCGGCGATCGGTCCCGCCACCGAGGCGCCCGCGATGGTGCGGCGCGCCGTGGCGTCGCCCACCTGCGCCGGAGCCGATGCGACGGTCTTCACCGCGGGAAGCGTGGCCGGCGCCGTTCCGGCGCCGCCGCCCCCGCCGCGGCTCAAGGGAAGCGCGCCCGCGCCGCCCAGGGCGCCGCCCCGGGAGAGCGCCACCGGCACCCCCATTCCCATGCCCTTCGCGGTCACGGGGCCGCTGCCGAAGACCGCGCTCGGCGGGGCGATCACCGTGCCGGGCACGGCGGGCCGCTCCTCCTGGGTCATCCGGGAGAGGCGCGCCGAGAGCTGGTCCGCGATCGAGGTCGGGCTCTGCGGGTCGAGCGTGATGTCGGCACGGTCGGCGCTGCGCTCGAAACGCTGGTCCACCTCGACTTTCCGAGGCGCGAGTCCCGGCCGCGGCGCGACGCGCGGCGCCGCCTCCGCGGGTCCTGCGTCGATCGTCGCCAGGTCGCCGGCCGAGAGCATCGTGATCTCGGTGATCGGGGGCGTCTCGATCGCCGAGGACTTGATCGTCGCGATCCAGAGGAAGAGGAGCGCGTGCAGCACGACGCTCGCGGTCATGGTGCGGCGCGTGCGCGTGTGGCACTGGGCGAGATCGAGATGGAGGGTCGCGGCGGTCATCGGACGGTCTCCGTCTTCTGGCGGGTCGCGAGCGCGATCCGCGCCGCGCCGGCCTCCCGGGCGTCGGCCAGGAGCTCCTTCACCACCGAGTAGGGCGCGTCCTCGTCGGCGCGCACCACCACGAGCACGTTGTCGTTCCCTTTCTGTTGCAGGCGATCGCGGATCGCCGCGACCAGCGTCTCCTTCGTGACGCGCGTCTCGTCCAGGGCCAGCTCGCCCGACGAGGACAGCGTGATGCTCAGGTTGCGCTCGTCTTCCGACTCGCGCGTCTGGGCCTGCGGCAGGTTCACCGGCAGGTCGGAGACGGCCAGCATCGGAGCCGTGACCAAGAGGATGATCACGAGCACCAGCGCGACGTCGATGATCGGCGTGACGTTGACCTTGGTGATCAGCGTCTGCCGCGGCGTGAAGCTCCGCATCTCACCCTCCCACGACCGCGATCTGCGCGGCCCCGCACTGCTTGGCCTCATCGAGAACGCCCACGAACGCTCCATTGGACACGTTGTCCGCGCAGTGGACGATGACCGCCTTCGTGGAGCTCAGCTGCAGCAGCGGCTTCAACAGGAGCGGCAGGTCCTTGCGGACCACCGTGGTCCGGTTCACCGTCACCGTGTCCGCGGAGACGATGGAGATCTCCACCCGCTCCGACTTGGCCGCGATCGCCGCCGCCTTGCCCGCCTTGGCCGCGTTCTGCACGCCGATGCTCGACTGGAACGCCATCGGCGTGGCGACCATCAGGATCACGACGAGCACCAGGCAAACGTCGATGAGCGGAGTCATGTTCGGCTCGAAGATCGACTCCGGATTGCGCATGCGCCATCGGCGACCGGCCATGGGGATCTCCTAAGCGGCCCGGTGGGCCTGGTGCGTGGAGGAGCCGGCGTTCATGCGGATCGTACGGGCGTTGTTCTCGGCCACGGTCAGCATGACGCCCATCCGGCGAACGAAATGGTTGTAGACGATCACCGCCGGCACCGCGACGCAGAGTCCCGCCGCCGTCGTGAAGAGCGCCTCGGCCACGCCAGCCGCGACCACGGACGGTCCGGCCGATCCGGTCCGCGCCATGTCGTGGAACGCGCGCATGATGCCCCACACCGTTCCGAGGAGGCCGATCAGGGGTGCGGTGTTGCCCATCGTTCCGATGAAGCCCAGATTCCGGTCCAGCTGCATCCGCTGCTCGCTCAGGGCGATGTGCATCTTCTCCTCGATCACGCCCTCGGGCTGGTCGAGGTTCTTCACCAGCTCCGCCGCGACCGGGCCCATCGGATGCGGATTCGACGTGAGCACCCGGACCGCTTCTTCGCGGTTGCCCGAACGCACGGCGACCAGCGCCGACGCGAGCAGGGCGTCGGGGTTGCCGCGCCGCTTCCAGTAGTAGAGCGCGCGCTCCAGCGCGAAGCCCGCGGTGAGCACGCTGCAGAAGAGGATGACGACCATCACGGGACTCGTCCGCATGGCCTGGATCCAGTCGAAATTCTCGAACATCGTCGTCTCGCTCCTTTCGGTGTTCGGGACTAGCGGGTCGTGCGGCTCGAACGAAGCTGGGACGCGCGGCCGGCCGCGGCCTGCGCCAGCTCCCGGTCCTTCGAGTACGAAGCGATGTCCTGGTAGGCGGCCATCGCCTTCCCGAACTCGCGCTTGGACTCGTAGATCGCCGCCAGGCGGGCGACGGCCGAGAGGCGGAACGCGTTCCGGCGGTCCACCGCCTGCGATGCGCGGATGTACCAGCGGGTCGCCTCGTCGATCTTCTGCTGCTCCTCGAGGCAGCGGCCGACGCGGAACCGGAGCTCGGTTTCGAGCGCGGCGCTCGGCTTGCCGTCCAGGGCCTTCTCAAACTCCGCCTGCGCGTCGGCGTAGCGCCCCGCGGTGTCGTGGATGTCGCCGAGCTGATAGGCGACTTCGTCGGCGCGGGAATCGGCCGGGCGCTCGGCGCGGTAGGCCTCGAGCGTGACGCGCGCCTCCTCGGTCTGTCCGAGGGAGCGCTGGCAGAGGGCCAGGTTGTACCGCGACGCGGCGCGAACGTCGGGCGCCGCGCTGTCCGCGAGCACCTGCGTGAAGGCAACCGCGGCGGGCGCGTATTCCTTGTTCTGGAACTGCTGGAGCCCCAGCTGGAACTGCACCGTCGGGCGCAGGTCGCTCTCGGGGAAGAAGGCCAGGAACTGCTCGGAGGCCTGCCGCGCCTCGGCCGGCTTGCCCGCCTTGTCCAGGGCGTCCGCCAGGAGGTACTGCGCCTGGTCCGCCGCCGAGTAGCCGGGGAACTGGCTCACGACGCGGCGGAATCCGTCCGACGCCTTGTCGTAGCGCTTCGCCTGATAGTCGTTCTTCGCGATCTGGAAGAGCGCGTCCGCGGCATACGCGCTGTTCGGATACTGCTCGACCAGCTGCGCGAGCACCGCCGTTCCCTTGTCGCTCTGGCCCAGGCGGTAGAGCGCGAGCTCGGTGCCGCGCTTCGCCTCCTTGGCATAGGGGCTATCGGGGAAGCGCGCCATCGCCTGCGAGAAGGCCTCGAGCGCGGCCGCGTCGTTGCCGGCGTTGTACTCGCACTGGCCCATGCGGAGCGTCGCGAGCGCCGCGGCGTCGGTCGTGGCGAAGTTCTCGAGGAGCCCGCGATAGCAGCGCTTCGCGTCACTGTAGCGCTGAGCCTGGAAGTAGAGGTCGCCCGCGCGCGCCCACGCCTTTTCGGCGATCGGGGCCTTGGAGCTGTCGCGAACGATCGCCTCCCAGTGGTCCACCGCGTCCCCCAGCCGGTTCAGGCGGACGTAGGCCAGCCCCGCCTGGTAGTTCGCCAGGTGGCGCTTCGGGCTCGCGGGGAAGCGCTTCAGGAAGTCCTCGTAGCCCGCGGCCGCCTCGCGATAGCGCTTCTGGTTGAAGCGGTCGTGCGCGATGTCCAGCAGCGCCCCGGCCACGACCACCTGGTCGGTGGCGCCGTAGCGCAGGACCAGCTTCTCCTCGGTCTGAACCGCGAGGCTGTCCTTGCCCTGCTGCGCGTAGGTCCAGGCGAGAAGCTTCGCCGCCGAGGCGCCGACCGGGTGGTCGGGGAAGTCGTGGATCAGCTTCTCCAGCGTCTCCTGCGCCTCGGGATGGCGCGACTGCGCGGCCATGGCGTCGGCGTCGATCAGGAGCGCATAGGCGCGCCAGGGATTGTGGCTGGGCGGCATCTTCTGCAGCAGGAGATGCGGCGCGCCGGCCACCTGGCCCAGGTCGCCCGCCGTCCGGTACGAATAGAGGAGCAGGCAGAGCGCCGCGTCGATCAGCTCCTGGCGCTCCGGCGTGATCGGCCGCACCGAGCGCGTGGAGTCCATGGCGCTCGCCACGTAGCGGTCGAGCACGATCTGGAAGTAGGGCGCCGCGGCGCGCGGGCGGTTCTGCGCGAGGAGGCCCACGCCGGCCATGTAGGCCGCGGCGGGCGCTTCGGGCTCGAGCGGATACCCCGACACCACGGCCTGGTAGGAGCCGGTCGCGTCGGACTTGCGTCCCAGAGCGTCGAGGCAGCGGGCCACCCGGTACTGCGCGCTGGCGGCCACCGAGTGCTGGAAGTAGTTCGTCAGGACCCGGTTCAGCTCGACGATCGCCTCGGCGTACTGGCCGCGGGTCGCGAGCATGTCGCCGATCAGGAACTGAGCGCGCGCGGCCTGGTCGGTCCCGGGCCGGCGCTCGACGATGCCGTGGAAGAGGGCGAGCGCCGAGTCGGAGGCCCCGGTCAGGGAGACGGCTCCGGCGGCGCGCACCTCGGCCTCGGCAACCACGTTCGGATCCTTCGCCTGCTTCGCGGCGCGGGCGAACTCCTCGGCCGCGCTCCGGTAATCATGGGCGCGCAGGAACGCGTCGGCCTTGCCCAGCAGGGCCGGGTCGCGCAGAGGGGAATCGGGATAACGTCCCGCCACCTCCTGGAACGCCGCGGCCGACGCGAGCATCGAGCCGAGGCTCCGATGGCAGAGCGCCCGGAGATAGGCCGCCGCCGCGCCTCCGGCGCCGCCCGGCTTGGGGCCGACCAGCGCCAGGGCCTCGGCCGCCTTGCCGTTCGCGTAGAGCGCCGTGGCGCGCGCGAGCTGCACGCGGGCGTCGCCGGCGTACCAGGGCTGCTTGGCCAGGAGTGCCGCGAGCAGCTTCTCCGCCGGCGCGTTCTGACCGCGGCGGAGCGCGTTCCATGCCTGCGCGAGCTTCGCCTCGCCCCAGAGCGGGCTCTGCGGGAAGCGCTTCTCCCACTCGACCCACGCCTTGGCCGCGTCGGCGTCCTTGCCCTGCGCCTCCAGCGCCTGGATCGACTGGAGCTCCGCGTCATCGGCGTAGGGGCTCTTCCCGAGCCCGTCGGCCGACTGGTGGAGCGCTTCGGAGGCGCGCGCGACGTTCCCCTTCTCGAGGAGAATCTGCGCCCAGAGGTAGCGCGCGGCCTGGTTTTCGTCGTCGTTGCGCGCGCCCTTGGCGGCCTCCACCGCGAGATGGTCGGCCTGGTCGAGGGCCGCGGCGCGCGAGGCCTCGGGGAGGAGCCGCGCCGTCTCGAACGACAGCGCGGCGCCGCGAAGGCCCGCCGGCGGCGCCGGCGCTTCGGCCCGCGCCGGGGCGGCGATCGAAGCCGCCGCAAGCGCGAGAAGGAGGGCGGCGAGGCGCGCCGCGCGCGCCCCGCTCTGGCTGGTCGTCTGCTCGTCCATGTGCGTCATCGCCCTCGCCCCCGTGTGGTTACTGAACCGGAATGACCGGGACTTCGCCCTGCGGGCCGCCCGTCGAGATGGTGACCGCGCGCACGTGGCTCTCGATCACGCGTCCCTGCGTATCGGTCACGGTGAGGCGGTAGCGGTACGTGCCGTCCGGAAGCGGGAGGCCGGTCTCGTCCTTGCCGTCCCACTCGATGTGCGCGGGCGGAACGCCCTTGCCGCCGAACTTGCGGACCGTTTCGTCGGACTTGTTGATCAGCTCCAGCGCCCACGAGTCGGTCTCGCCCTTGGTGCGCGCGTTCAGGTCGATCTTGGTCGTCGCGCGCTCGCCGGTCGGTGAGAAGATCTGCGGATCGGCCTTGGCGCTCGCGAAGAAGCCGCCGAACCGGTAGGTGAGCCCGATCCGGTGCGTCAGGCCGAGCGGATGGTCGAGCACGCCGTAGTCGAACTGGTAGTGGCCGGCGAAGCGGTAGCTCATCCCGCCCGCGGGATTCTGGTCGTCCATGCCGACGCGGAGGGCGAACATCGGCTGGATCCAGTACTCCGACCCGCCGCGGAAGCGCACGCCCGGTCCCTGCGACTGGTCCACCTCGGCCGTGAGGAGGCCGCGGCCGCGCAGCACCGTGGCCGAGAAGCCGCCCCGGAACTCGATCGGATAGGTCTCCTTCGTGTCGCGGAGCGTGATGCCCGGGCCCGCCACGTTCAGGACCGAGGCGCCGACGCGGAGGTTCGGCGTCACGTTGGCCACGGCGCCCACGTCGAAGCCGATGCCGGTGCCGGTGAAGTCCTCGACCGTCTGGCGGATCATCTTCACGTTCGTGCCCAGCGCGAAGCGCGGGTTGATCGCGCGCGCCAGGGAGAAGATGTAGGCCGTCTCCCCCTCGCTGAAGGTGCCGAGCGGGTCGTTCAGCTCATTGGTCCGGTCGAACGCGCCGGAATGGAGCGAGATCACGCTCACGGCGAAGCAGGGAAGCTTGTTTCCCGGCACCGCGAAGTTGAGCGCGTTGATCGACGTGTCCTCGAAGAGCCGCGCCGACTCGAAGCGCGCCTCGTTCGGCACGAGGAGCGCCAGCCCGGCGGGATTCCAGGCGACGGCGGACGCATCGTCCGCGGCGCCGACGAACGCGCCGCCCAGACCGATCGTGCGCGCCGACACGTACTGCGACAACCAGGACCCGGGAGCGCCGCCCGTCTCGTCCTCGGCCCGCGCGGCGCCCGCCGTCAGGACGAGAGCCGCCGCGAGCGCGGCGCTCAGCATGTGATGACGCGACTTGACGAACATGGCTCGGCCTCCCCCGCTCACCGGACCACCGCGACTTTGCGGCGGATGACGTGCAGCGTTTCGCCCGTTCCCTGGGCCTCGATCAACACGACGTAGCCGCCCGACGCGACCACGTCGCCCTTGCCGTTCTTGCCGTCCCAGACGATCTCGTTCAGACCCGCGAGACCGCCGGTGACTCCCTTGTCGAAGAACATCCGCTTCACGAGCGAGCCGGTCTGCGTGTAGATCCGCATGGTCACCGAGGCGTTGTCGTCCAGCTTGTAGGCGATCGTCGTGCCCTCGGAGGGCGGATGGAACGGGTTCGGATAGTTCGTGGCGTAGCCGCCGCCCTTGGTCGGGTCGACGAACGCGGTCTCGAGATTCAGGTCGTTCTGCAGGGCCCCCGAGGTCGCCCGGATCTGGTCCATCTCGGGCTGGCGCGGGCTCAGGAAGTCGGCGCGCGCGTTGCCGTCGGTGGCAGTCGTCGTGTCGATGGGCGACAGGGTTCCCGTGCCGCTGAGGAGCGAGAAGACGACGGGCTGGTCGGGAACGCCGTTCTCGAACGCGTCGACGACGCGCGCGTTGACGGTCGCGTGCTTGTTGCCTCCGACCCAGCTCGGATTGCTGCTCATCCGGATGGCCGCCGGGTCGCCCGGCGTGATCGTGATCACGTTGCTCGTGGCCGGCGCGTTTCCGGCGTCGTCGTGCGCCTCGATGATGATCGGCTCGACGAACGTGTAGGTCTCGGAGATGGAGCGCTGGCCCTGGAGCAGCTGGAACTGGGTGTTCAGCAGCGTGCCGCGGCCCGCGGCCTGGCTGCCGGCGTTCTTGACGACGACGGTGACGAACGAGTTGATCTCCTGGATCACGCTCCCCGCGTCGTTCGTGACCTTGACGGTGAGCGTGAAGGGCTCGCCCGCCTTGGCCGTCGAGGGGGCGATGTCGGCCTGGAGATGGAAGCCGGTGGAGATGGCCCGCACCTGCGTCGTGCTGCCGGCCTTGCCCGCGTTGGTGACGTCGGTCGCCGAGATCTGCTGGAAGCCGCCCGTCGCGAGACGGACCGGCAGGTCGACCTCGCCGTTCACCATCGCCTGGTTCGGCGGCAGCTGCGCCAGGGGATCGCCCGACGTGATGTGGACCACGTCGGAGGCGCCGCCGACCGGATTGAACCACTGGTCGGTGGCGAGCACGGTCACGTTGAAGGCGTAGTTGATCGATTGGTCGGTCGGCGCCCCGGCGCGGCCCGTGGCCGTGCCCGGAGCGGGCGTCTCGCCCGGCGCCAGGATCAGCAGGCGCGCGAACGTGCCGCCGATCACGTTGACCTGCGACGACGTATTCGGCGTGATGCCCGAGTTGGTCGAGTCGCGCGCGGTGATCGTCTGGAGGCCGCTCTTGTGGAGCCGGGTCGGGATCAGCACCTGCCCGTTCACCAGCACCGTGTCGCTGGGCATCCACGCGAACGTGTCGGTCGACGTGAGCACGATCCGATCGTTCACGCCCGGCACCAGGTTCCAGTATTGGTCCACGGCGCGCACCGTCACCGTGAACGGATTTCCGGCGGTCTGGTTGGTCGGCGTGCCGGTCTTGCCCGAGGGCGTGCCGCCCAGCGCCGTCTCGCCGGGGAGGATCACCTGAAGGCCCGCGAACGGGCCCGGGTTCACGACGAAGGAGTTGCTCGTTCCCGTCTTGGGAGGCGCCGAGAAGTCCGCGCAGGTGAGCGCGACCGAGCCGCCTGCGCCCTGGAACGTGACGTTGCCCGTCCAGGTGCCGTTCGAGAAGGTGATGCTGGTCGGCGTGATGCTCTGGTTGCCGGTGTTGGCCTGGAGGATCGCGTCGCCGTTGTAGCCGGGGACCGTGTTGCTGCTGGCGTCCGTGGCGCGCACCGTGACCGAGACCGGCGTGCCCGCCGTGAGCGGGCCAGTGATCGTGTTGAAGACGAACTTGCTCACGCCGGCCGGGACCACCTGGATGCCGGCGCTCGTCATCGGCGTCTTCGAGCTGGTGAGGTCGGTCACCGTGAGCGTCTGCGTCCCGACCGTGTTCAGATGGACCGTGAACTGGCGGAAGCCGTTCGTCAGGGCGCCGCTCGTGTTGGTCGCGCCGTCGCTCGACGTGACGCGCACGTTGTCCGAGCTGGGGAGCGGGTTCCAATAGGGGTCGGTGGAGTAGACCGAGACGTTGAAGTTGGTCCCGGCGCCTTGCGTGGCCGGCGCGCCCGCGACGCCCGAGAGGCTGCCCGGGTAGGGGCTCTGGCCCGGCACGACGATCTGCACCCGGCTGAAGGTGCCCGGATGCACCGTGAACGGATCGCTGGTGCCGTTCTTCGTCGGATGCGCCTGATCGTAGGCGTAGACGTTCACGTTGCCGCGATTGATGCTCGTCTCGTCGGCGCGGTACATCGTGACGTTGCCGCTCCAGACGCCGTTGGTCATCGTGATGACCGAGTCGGGGCCGGGGCTGGCCGAGATCCGGCCCGGCCCGAACGAGGTGATCTCCTGCAGCACCACGGGGCCGGAGTAGCCGGCCACGGTGTTGCCCGAGGGATCCTTCGCGGTGACGGTCAGGGGCATCGAGGTTCCCGCGTACTGATTCTTCTGCGAGATGCCCGAGAAGACGAAGTGGTCGAGGATGCGGACCACCACCGCCGACGAGCTTCCGGGCGGGATCGTGTTGTCCGTCTGGTCATGCGCGCCGACGGTGAAGGTGCCCGCGGCGTTGATCGTGACCGAGAAGGTCCTCGTGCCGGAGACGAGCTGGGCCGGCGCGGGCAAGGTCGCGCTCGCGTCGGTCGCGTCGATCGAGATCGAATTCGAGTTCGTGGTGACCACGTTCCAGGACGCGTCGCAGGCGTTGACGGTCACCGCGAACGGCGTGCCCGTGATCTGGGCGCGCGGCGTGCCGCTCTTGCCGGACGCCGTACCGGGCGCCGCGGTCTCACCGGGCAGCAACACTTGAAGCCGCGAGTAGGGACCCGCCTCCGCGGCCGATGGCAGCAGGGCCCACGTCAGGAGCGCGAGCGCGAACACGGGCCACGCCCGCCAAGATGCTTGGCGCACGGCGACACCTCCAATGCGTTGGTCTCTTCGAATGGGCCGCAGAGAACACCGAAAATAGGTGTACTCGGGCCAGCGGCGCCCAGGGCGGACGCCTACCCGACGCCAGGGTCGGGTGCAGCCATCGTGCCGGGTGCGTCGAGCCGCCGGACGGGACGCGACGAGGCGCATCGAGGATGGTGCGCGGCCGCAGGTTACGCGGGGGCGCGTCCGGCGCACCGGGCTGGGATGCCGGCCAAGAGCGAGCCGGTCGGCCGGTCGCCGGCTGGTTTCAGCCAGCGCGCGTCGCGCAAGCTGCGCGAGTCGCAAGGGCGGGTCGTTGCGTTTCGCCGTCGGCGCCGGAGGCGGCAGGGGCGTTCGCGACAGCGATTCGGAAGTGCCGCGGACGCTCCGAATTCGGTAGAGTTAAGCACGCGCGCTCGCGCGCGATGACGCCATGCGAATTCCCTATCTCCCCGAACGCATCCTTCTCACGGGATCGACCGGCACCGTCGGGCGACTGATCGCCCCCGACCTGGCCGGATTCCGCGCGCCCCTGCGTCTCCTGGCGCGCCGCGGCGCCCTCCCGGGCGAGCCGCCGCCTCCGGCCGGGGCCGAGCTGCGGGTCGGCGACCTCGGGCGCCCCGCGTCGCTGCGGGGCATCGCCGATGGCTGCGACGTGGTCGTGCACGCGGCGGAGCGCACCGGTTTCGTGCGCTTCGATCGCGAGCGGCAGCGCCGCATCAACGTGGGCGGCACCGAGTCGCTGCTGCGCGAGGCGCAGAGCGCGGGGGTGAAGGCCTTCGTGCTGATGGGCTACACCGGCACGGTGCAGGAGCGCTCGGACCGGAGCGGCGACGTGGACGAGGAGACGCCGCCCGAGGGGGCCTACGAGTCGGACTACGTGCGCATGAAGACCGAGGCCGAGGCGCTCGTGCTGGAGGCGAACGGCGCGGGGGGGATGCGCACCCTGGTCGTGAGTCCCGGCGTGCTCCTCGCGCCCGGCGTGGAAACGATCCTCGGGGGGCTGATCGCGCTGTACGTGGCCGGGGAGCTGCCGTACCGGATCCTCGACGACGTCTGGCTCGCGATGAGCGACGGGCGCGATCTCGGCCGCTTCGTCGCGGCGGCGATCGGACGCGGGCACGGCGGCCGGAGGTATTTCGCCACGTCCAGCTGCATCCGCCTCGGGGACCTGTACGGGCGCCTCGCCGAGCTGAGCGGCATCGCCCCGCCGCGCCGGCGGCTACCCGACCTGCTGGTGGAGGAGCTCGGGCTGCTCACGCCCGTCCTCCCGCCGCATTCCTTCCTGCGCCAGCTCGTGCTCCCGCGGGAGCTGGTGCTGCACCTGCGCCGGCTGGCGCCGCTCCGGAATCCGAAGACGCTCGGCGACCTCGGCGTGGCGCCGACGCCGGTGGAGACGACCCTGGCGGACGCGGTGCGGTCGAGGGAAGCGGTCAGCCGGGAGGGAACGGCCGGGTAGCCGGAGGGAACGGCCGGGTCGCGCCCGCTACGCCGTCGCCGCGTTCCTTCTCGCGTCCAGCGTCTCGCGGACGCGCCGCGCCAGGATGAGCGCGGTGTAGGGCTTTTCGAGGAACGCGATGCCCGAGCCGTCGGCGGCGCCCGAGATCGCCTCCCGCAGCACGGCGTCGCGCGTGTACCCCGAGACGTAGAGCACGGGAAGGTCGGGGCGCTCGGCCGTGATCCTCCCGGCCAGCTCGCGCCCTCCCATCCCCGGCATCACCACGTCGGTCACCAGGATGTCGATCGCGGGGCGCCCCTCCTCGAAGAGGCGAAGGGCCTCCCGCCCGCCGGGTGCGGCGTGCACGCGGTATCCCAGCTCCGTGAGGACCTCGCGCCCCAGGGTGAGGAGCGCCGGGTCGTCCTCGACGAGGAGCACCGACTCGCGCCCCTCGGGAAGGCCGGCGGGGCGCGCCGGAGCCGGCGAGGCCGCGCCCTCCGCCCGAAGCTCGGGGAGCAGGATCTCGAACTCGGCCCCCGGGTCCCGGTTCGAGGCGCTCACGCGGCCCCGATGCTGGCGCACGATGCCGTAGACCGTGGCCAGCCCCAGTCCGGTGCCACGGCCGGGACCCTTCGTCGTGAAGAACGGCTCGAAGATGTGCTCGAGCGCCTCGGTATCGATCCCGCTCCCGGTGTCGGCCACGCGCAGGCGGACGTAGGAGCCGGCGACCAGGTCGGGCTCGGCCAGCACCTGCGCCGTCGCCACCTCGGCCCGGTCCACCGCGATCCGAAGCGTCCCGCCGTCGGGCATCGCGTCGCGCGCGTTCACCACCAGGTTCACGATCACCTGCTCGAGCTGCGAGGGGTCGACCCGCACCGGGCCCAGTCCCGGCGTCACATCCAGGTCGAAGCCGATGTCCTCGCCCGCGAGGCGCTGCAGCATCGGCATCAGGTCCCGGATCGAGGCGCCGAGGTCCACCAGCCGCGGCTGTGCCGGGCTCCGCCGGCTGAAGGCGAGGAGCTGCCGCGTGAGCGAGGCGGCGCGGTCGCCCCCTTTGTGGATCTCCTCCACGGCGCGGCGGTTCGGGTCGTCCGGCTTGAGGCGCGTGAGAAGCAGGTCGGCGTACCCGATCACCACGGTCAGGATGTTGTTGAAGTCGTGCGCGATTCCTCCGGCGAGCTGGCCCACGGCCTCGAGCTTCTGGGCGTGCCGGAGCTGCTCCTCCAGGCCCACCCGCTCCGTGACGTCGGTCTCGATCGCGTCCACGTGCACGCGTCCGTCGGCTTCGCGGCGCGGCACGAAGCGGCTCCGGTGCCAGCGGAAGATCTCCTTCGAGGACTCGTAGCGGAACTCGATCATCGCCGGCTCGAGGCGGAGCAGGCCGCGGAGCGCCGGAAGGACCACGTTCTCCCGGTCGTCATGGTGGATGCGCGCGTCCCAGAAGCCTGGGTCGCCCAGCAGATCGTCCAGCGGCACGCCGAACAGCCCCTCGGCGCCGAGCGAGAAGTACTGGTACTCCTCGACGCGCAGGTCTTCGCCGAGCGTGAAGGTGAAGAGCGCCGAGTCCAGGTTTCGCGCGATCGTCGCCTCGCGCGCGGCCGCGAGCCGCTGCTCAGCCAGCGCCCGCTCGCGGTCGGTCACGTCACGGAAGGTCCAGACCCGCCCCACCACCTCGCCGCGGAGCCGCTGCGGCCTCGAGAGGCGCTCGAACACCCGGCCGTCCTTGAAGCGGAGCACGTCGTGGCTCTCGGCGCCGGGGTTGGCGTAGAGCTGCCGGACGCGCGCGAGGAATGCCTCCGGGTTCTCCAGCTGGGCGAGCACCGTCTCCAGCGCGCGGTCGTCGTTGCGGCTCCGGATGATGTCGGCGGGGATGCGCCAGAGGTGCACGAAGCGCTCGTTGAAGCGGACGATCTTCCCGTTCCGGTCCACGACCAGCACCCCGTCGTTCGTGGACTCCAGCGTGGCCTCGAGAAGGGAGAGCGCGTGCTGGCGCTCGGTCTCGATCCGGTGGCGCTCGCCGGCCTCGGGCAGGCTCGCGCATTCCCGGGCGGGCCCCGGCTCATCCGGAGCCGGATGGGCCGGCTCGGAAGGGAGGGAAGCGGGCGCGGCGAGGGTCCGGGAGCGATCGGCGCGAGGACGGCGCGCCAATAGCGTCGTCGCCAGCAGTCCGGCGCCGGCGGCCAGGGCGGCGGCCGGGATCCATGCGGAGGAAAGGGGCACGGCGCGGTCCCTCCTGTCGCGCGCGGGCGGGTCTCGCGCTCCGTGCGCGCGGCCCGCCGGTCGTTCTAGTTGCCGCCCGGAGGCGGCGGGGTAGGCGGCGCTTCGCCGCCCGGTGGGGGCGGAGGCGTCTCGGGAGGGGTCCCCGGCGCCGACCCGGGCGCGGCCGACCCGAAGGAGGCGCGCCGCTGCCGCTCCTGCGAGAGCACGTTCGGATTCAGGACCTTGAACTCGATCCGCCGGTTTCTGGCGCGGTTTGCGGCCGAGCGGTTCGAGACGATCGGCTCGGTGTCGCCGTAGCCCGTGAGCGAGAAGTTCTTCGGATCGAGGTTCGGCGCCTGCTGGAAGAGATAGCGGGCGACCGCCTGCGCGCGCTGGGTTGAGAGCGGAACGCGATAGCCGGGCGCGACCCCGTCGTCCACGTGAGCGCCGATCTCGATCTTCAGCATCGGCCACTGCCGGAGCGCGATCGCGACCGAGTCGATGCGGGCCATCCCCTCGGGGAGGAGACGCGACGAGTCGGGCACGAACGCGAGGTCGGTGAGGCGGATCATCCAGTCTTGAAGGAGCTGCCGCTCGTATCGCGTGGGCTCGAGCGGGCAGCCGCCGGCGTTCACCGCCGCGCCCGCGGGCGTCGCCGGGCAGACGTCGATGCCGTCGGCGATGCCGTCGCCGTCGCTGTCGATCGGGCATCCCGACGCGTCCACCGTCGCGCCCGCGGGCGTGCCGGGGCATTTGTCCGGACCGTCGGCCACGCCGTCCTGGTCGGTGTCCAGGCTGCATCCCTTGGCGTCGACCAGGACGCCCTGCGGCGTGTCGTTGCAGGCGTCGATGCCGTCGGCCACGCCGTCCTTGTCGGTGTCCACGGGGCAGCCGCCGGCATCCACCACCGCGCCCGCCGGCGTGCCGGGGCACTTGTCGAGCCCGTCGAAGACCTTGTCCGCGTCGGTGTCGAGCGGGCAGCCGGTCGCGTCCACCACCGCGCCGTGCGGCGTCTCGTTGCACCGGTCGCGCTTGTCGGGAACCCCGTCTTCATCCGTGTCGCGCGAGCGTCCCGCGAAGAAGGCGGTCACGGCGCCGCTCGCGATGATGGCGTTCACGCGCGTATCGCGGCCGGGGCCGCCGTCCTGCTTGTAGGTCACGTCGCGGCCGTCCAGCCGGAAGCCGAGCTTCTCGCCCAGGCGCACCACGATGCCGCCGCCGAAGTGGAACGCGGAGTGGGAGGAGCTCCCGGTGACGCCGGTCCCGGCGACGTCGTCGCGCGAGACCTTGGCCGAACCGACGCCGCCGTAGACGTACGGGAGCGTCCAGCGATAGCGGTCGGGGGTGAGGATCAGCCCCGCGCCGTAGTGCGTGAAGGTTCCGCTTCCGATCGCCGGCGTCTCCAGCTTGGGCGAGGACCGGTGGAACATCCCCTCCACGCCGACCCAGCGGTTCAGGAATCCGGCGCCCCGCACGCCGTAGCCGAAATGATCTTGAAGCGCCTGCTCGGGATCGTAGAAGTCACCGGAGAGCTCGAGCGAGACCCAGGCCCGCTCCTCCACTGCTCGCGCGGGCCGCGGCGTCACGGCCGGGAGGAGTAGAAGGAGGAGCAGGAGCGGCCAGCGCGCAGCACGGACGAAGGGCGGACGGAGCACCCAAGGGATCACGGCTTGCCTCCGGAATCACTGATGCGATCGTGGGGGATGGAATCGGGCGGCAGTGTGGCCGTTTTCCTCGCCTATGTCAAGATTCTGTTATACTTTGCCGCCGAGCGACGCAGGGCGTCGCGAGCGATGTCGATCGGCGGACCAGGGGTGCGCGCATGCTCGAAGAACGGATCAACGAGGACATGAAGACCTCGCTCAAGGGCGGGGCGGCGGACCGGCTCCAGACCCTTCGCATGATGCGCAGCGCGATCCTTCTCGAAAAGAAGAAGGACGCCTCCATCCAGATCCTTCCCGACCCCCAGGTCCTCCAGGTGTTAACCTCCTACGCGAAGAAGCTGCGCGAGTCGGCCGCCGAGTTCGAGAAGCTCGGCCAGAAGGAAGCCGCGCAGAAGATCCAGACCGAGCTGGCGGTGGTCCAGGAATACCTGCCCTCGCCGCTCACCCCGGACGAGACGAAGACGTTGGTCGACGCAGTCGTCGCCGAGCTGGGCGCCTCCTCGCCCAAGGATCTCGGCCGCGTCATGAAGGAAGTCACCGCGCGCGCCCAGGGCCGCGCCGACGGCAAGGCGCTGAGCGATCTGGCGCGCCGCGCCCTCGGCATGGCGTGACCCGCGCGCACGGCTCGTGAGCGCCGTGTCGGGCGCCACGCCCTGAGCCGTCCACTCGACCACGCGCGAGACGCATGCAACGTGCGGCCTCCCGCGATGAGGAACATCCCCACAATATGATGAAGCCCAATCGCAAGAAGCGCGAACGCCCGCACACGTCCTCCACGCCCGGCACGCCGCGTCCGCCCGCCCCCCGGGGCGCCCGGCCGGGAAAGCCGCCGCGCGGACGGCCGCCGGGCCGGGACGACACTCCGGTGATGCGCGAACATCCCCAGTACGGAAGCCGGATCCCTCCCGAAGAGCTCGAGTTCATGCGCCAGCAGGCCGAGGAGCGGGCGCGCGAGCGCAAGAACCGCCCTCCGGGGACGCGCGCCATGGGACCGCGTCCGGGGGGAGCGGGTCGGTACGTCCCGCGGGACAGCGGACCGCGCGGGCCGCGGCCGCAGGGAGCGCCGCGCTACCCGGGCGCCCCGCCGCAGCGCACGCCCTACCGCACCGGCGGGCCACCGCAGGCCGGCCGCGCGCCCTACGGCAAGGATCGCCCCGCCGGACCGCGTGGAGGCGCGCCCTACGCGCCTCGCGACCGCGGCCCCTATCCGCCGCGGGACCGTGCCTCTTATCCCGCGCAGCGCGACCGGACCCCCTATCCGCCGCCGCGCGAGCGCTTCCAGGGTCCGCCCTCCGCGCGCCCCGAGCGCCGTCCGA
>DASQJL010000091.1 GCA_035631035.1 Candidatus Binatia bacterium
AAGAGCAGGATCCCGGCGATTCCGACAGGGATCGCGGAATCCCATGGCGGCGGAAACGCGCCCGCGTGCTGCCGGAACATGAAGAAGAGATAGACGTCCGCCGCAACCACCGCGGCGCTCGTGAGCATGGTGAAGAAGCGCGCCACGCGGCGCTCGGTCCAGAACCCGGCCATGGCGGCGGAGTCTAGCGGTAGGGATCGCTCGAGGGAATGGTCACCGGCAGATCGGGCCCGGCGCGCATCAGCGCCCATGCCCCGGAGCGGACCCACACGCGATAGTGCGCGGAGTCGGGGCCGGCGATCTCCGCGGTGCGGCGCGTCGCCACCAGCGCCAGCGCGCCTCCATCCAGCGCGGCGCGCACGGAATCCGGATCCGATGTCGGTTTCGTGAGGCCGTGGTCCGAATAGAAGAGCATGAAGTTCTGGATCGACCAGTAGCCGTTCGCGTAGTTCACGATTCGCGCGCCGGGCGCCGCCGCCGTCGAGACCGCGCGCGCGATGGTATCGAGACCCGGGAGGCGCTCCGCCCCGCGGCGCGATGGCGCGAAGTTGAGCGCGAGGGCGAGCGTGGCGAGAAGCGCCAGGCTGCCGGTCACCGCGCGACGCCGCGTGGATTCGCCGCGAAACCAGGCGTCGAGCGAGAGCGAAGCGGCCAGGGCGAGCGCCGGAAACGCCGTCATGATGTACCAGAGCTTCTTCTCGCGCCCGGCCGACATGACCCCGATCACGATCACGAGCCAGAGCAGGATCAGCTTGGCCATGTCAGGCGACAGCGTGCCCGTCACCGGGTTCCGCTTCACGGCGCGCCGGACCGCGAGCACGATCCCCCACACCGCGACCGGGAGCCACGGCCAGTAGTAGGTAGCGAGATCGCGTGCGTAGCCGAGGTAGTTGATCCATCCCGGCTCGCCGCTCGTCGGCGCGAAGCCGCGCTCCAGGAGGAGCCACCGGAAGTGCTCCTCGACGAACTGGGCGCGATGCGCGCCCAGCTGGGCGAGATACCAGGGAGCGACCGTCGCCGCGGCCGCGAGCGGCGCGAGCCAGAACGGAAGCCGGAGGAGATCCCTGGCCCGCCCCGTCCAGGCGAGGTGGAGGGCCGCCACGACCAGCGGGAAGAGCCCGAGCACGTTCTTCGTGAGGACCCCCAGGCCGCAGAGGACTCCGAGCAGCGCGTAGAACGCGGGGCGTCCCTCGCGAGCGCGAAGGTAGGCATGCATGGCCAGGAGGAAGAGGAGCGTCAGGAACACGTCGAACATGGCGTGCCGCGAGTACTTGAGGAAGTACTGCGTCGTGAGCAGCACGACGGCGGCGCACCACGCCGCGAAGGCGCTCAGGCCCAGACGGAGCGCCAGGCGGTGCAGCAGCACCACGCAGAGCACCCCCGCGATCGCCGAGGGAAGGATCGCCGCCACGTTGCGCACGCCGAGGAGGAGAAAGGACCCCGCCATGAGCCAGAGGACGAGCGGCGGGTTGTCCAGCGAGACCTGGCCGTCGTAATGCGGCGTGACCCAGTCGCCGCCCGCCACCGTCTCCTTCGCTTTCTGGGCGTAGTAGCAATCGTCGAAGTTGGCCAGGTACCCTTCGCCGAGGTGGGCGAAGACGATGAAGACCGCAAGCAGCGCGAGCGCGAGCGTGGCCGCGGCGGGACGGTGTGGGTCGAGCGGGGTGGCCGCTTGCGGCGCCACCGGAGAGGCCGGCGTCAAGCGGCTGCCGCGGGAGCGGGACGCCCCCGCCGCGCTCCCTCGTCGTAGAGAGCGGCGTAGCGCGTCACCATCCGCTCCAGGCTGAACTCCGCGCGGGCCCGCTCCCGGCCGGCGGCGCCGTGGGCCGCGGCGAGCGCGGGATCCTCCGAGTAGCGTGCGAGCGCCGCGGCAAGCCCGGCCGGATCGGAGGGAGGCACCAGGAGTCCCGTCCTCCCCTCCTCCACCAGCTCGGGATTTCCCCCCACACGCGTGGCGACCACAGGCAGCCCCGTCGCCATCGCTTCGAGGATCGTGTTCGAGATCCCTTCCGCTTTCGAGGGAAGCGCGAACAGATCGATCGCGCGGAGCTGCTCGGCGACGTCCTCGCGTGCGCCGGGGAGCGACGCGGCCTCCCATGCGCCTCCCTCGCGAAGGCGCGACTCCACGGCCGCGCGCAGCGCGCCATCCCCCACCAGGACCAGCCGCACGCGAGCAGCCATGTCGGGTCGGGACCGGCGCAGGAGGAGGAAGGCTTCCACCAGGTTCAACGGATCCTTCACGTCCTGCATGCGGCCGACCGTGCCGATCGTGAACGAACCCTCCTCGCGCGGGGCCTCGCGCGGTCGGAAACGGTCCACGTCGACGCCGTTGTAGATCTGGGTGATCCGCCGCGGCGCGATGCCGACCCGTTCCGCCAGGTAGCGCTCCTGGTGCTTCGAAAGCGCCACGAAGCGGTGCACGAGGGGCGCGTGAAGGCGGCGATTCCAGGCGTTCTTCCGGTTCCTCCCCTGCAGATCGTCGGTCTCCCAGCCGTGCTCGCCGTGGATGCGCCAGGGGACGCCCGCGATCGCGGCCGGGAGGAGCGCGTCCATGCCGGAGGGGTTTCGGGTGTGCACGATGGCGGGGCGAATCCGCCGGAACAGCCGGACGAGATCGGGAGTGACGCGCCCCACGCCGCGCTCGTGCACCCCCATCGCGAACACCTCCACGTCGGGGCGCGTGATCCGCCGGCGGAAGTCGTCGTAGTACGCCATGCAGACGACGGCGTGGCGGTAGCGGTCGGGCGGGATCCGATTGATCAGGTTGACGAGCCCGTTCTCCAGCCCGCCCATGCAGAGGTGGTAGAGGACATGGGCGACGAGAGGAGGCTCCCGATACGCGGCGCGGCCGTTCATGCTGCGCTCCTGTGGCATTGCGTCACGGGGCGGGAGGATAGCACGCGCGCGGGCCGTGCGGTCGGCCCCGCGCCGACGTGCCTAGCGACGCGCGCTCAAGAGATCGAGCGTGTGCGTGAGGAGATCCTTGCCGCCTTCCGCGCCGTGGCCCGGCACGACGATCGTGGTCGCAGGATAGCGCTCCATCGCCCGTCGGATCGCCCCGGGCCAGGCGTGCGTGTCCGCATCGGCGAGATTGCCGAGCGACGTCGCATCGGCCGACTTGACTGCGCATCCACCGAAGAGGATCCGTTCGGAAGGGACCCAAACCATGACGTTGCCCGGAGCGTGCGCGGTCCCGGGATCGAAGACCTCGACGGACCCGATCCACTCGGCGTCTCCGGCCCGTCGCAGATCCGCGAGAGGATGCGACGGAATCGGCAGCCCGGCTTCTTCGGCCTTCGTGATCGTGAGGGGGTGCGCAAACACCGGAATTCCGCGGCGACGGAGCACGTCCGCTCCTGCAAGGCGGTCCATGTGCGCATGGGTCACGATCGCGCGGCGCACCGGCAGCTTGATTTCGCGAGCGATCCGATCGAGGAGATCGACAGTCATGAGCTCGCCCCATGCCGTGTCGATCAGGACGAGCCCGTCCTTCTCCCGGACCACGAGGCCGTTGGCCGGGATCACGTGACCGTCCGGGTAGTCGTAGAGCGAGGTGTGGATCCAGACTCCCGGACGGAGGAGCCGGAGCTCGACCGAGGGGCGGGACGGGCTTGTGTTTTCGGGGGATGCCTTGGCTCTGGGATTCGGCCGCGCCGGTGCGGCTGCAGAGAAAGCGAGAACCATGAGAGAACCCGCGAGGAGCCCCCGACCGAACGAACGTGTCGGCATGGAACCGTCCCCCTGCTCTCAGGCGCTTGCTGGGAGGCTACCGCTGCTATCAGGTGAAATGGTGCGCCCGAAGGGATTCGAACCCCTGGCCTTCTGCTCCGGAGGCAGACGCTCTATCCAGCTGAGCTACGGGCGCAACGAGCGGATCATACTACCAGTTACGGGGATTGCGTGCAGCCCCAGAAACCGAGAAAACGCCGATGTTCGGCGGCGATGGCGGGAACGCCTCCGCGCTTGATTCCCTCCGGTTGCGAGACTAGCGTTGTTCGCATGACGCACCAGGGTGACGGACCGGTCGACGGACATCTCGTTGTCGTGGGCTCCTCCGCCGGGGGCATCGAGGCCCTCTCGGTGCTCGCCTCGGGGCTGGGCAAGGACTTTTCCGCCCCGGTGGTCCTGGCCCAGCACCTCGATCCCTCCCGGCCCAGCCAGCTCGCCGGAATCCTCGAGCGCCGCACCGACCTCCCCGTGGTGACCGTGACCGGGGATACGGTGCTCGAGCCCGGAACGATCTACGTGGTGCCCGCCAACCGCCACGTGCTGATCCGCGACGGCATGGTCGCGCTCGGCGCGGATCAGGCCGACCGGCCGCGCCCCTCGATCGACCTCCTGCTCTCCACGGCGGCCCGTTCCTACGCCGACAAGCTGATTGCCGTGATCCTGACCGGTTCGGGGTCCGACGGCGCCGCGGGAGCCGTCGAGGTGAAGGAGCACGGCGGCACCGTCGTGATCCAGAACCCGAAGACCGCGGCCCATCCCTCGATGCCCTCGGCGCTTCCGCCGACCGTCGTGGATCACGTGTGCGATCTCGAGGAGATCGCCGCGCTGCTCCGGGACATCCTGAGCGGAGCGATCATCGAGAAGCATATCGAGACCGTGGATCGGGGCGCGCTCGACGAAATCCTGACGATGGTCTCGCGCCACGGCGACGTCGATTTCCGCCAGTACAAGTCGGCGACCATCCTCCGCCGGATCAGTCGCCGGATCGCGGTCAACCATCTGCAAAGCATCGACGAGTATCGGGACCTCCTCGCGGTGCGGCCGCAGGAGATCGACGATCTGATCCGCTCCCTCCTCATCAAGGTCACCGACTTCTTCCGCGACGGTGAGGCGTTCGAGTTTCTCGAGCAGAAGGTGATGCCCGATCTCATCGAGGCCGGGCGCGCGCGCGGACGCGTTCTCCGTTTCTGGTGCGCGGGCTGCGCCACGGGCGAAGAGAGTTACTCCCTGGCGCTCCTCGTGGCCCACGCCCTCGGCCAGGAGCTCCCGGAGTGGAGCGTGCGAATCTTCGCGACGGATGCCGACGAGGAGGCGATCGCGTTTGCCCGGCGAGGGTTCTACCCTCCCACCGTGCTCAAGAACCTGCCGGAGGAGTATCGGAACCAGTTCTTCGAAGCTTCGGACCAGGGCTACCGCGTCATCAAGCAGCTCCGGCAGATGATGATCTTCGGGCAGCAGGATCTGAGCCGCGGCGTTCCCTTCCCGCGCATCGATCTCGTGACCTGCCGCAACGTGCTCATCTATTTCCGTCCCGAGCTGCAGCAGGCGGTGCTCGACCTGTTCGCCTATTCGCTTCATCGGACCCACGGCTACCTCTTCCTCGGAAAAGCCGAGACGGCCCGCCCGTCGCGGTCCACCTACGAGATCGTCCAGAAGAGATTCAAGATCTATCGCTGCGTCACCGGTCCGATGCCGATGCCGGTGCGTCCCCCGGACGGCCGGCGCGTGGAGGGTGCCCCGGATATGGCCGCGGCCCCCGAGCGACGATCCGCGTCGGAGCCGCACGGCGACGACGGCGAGTCGCGGCGTATCCACGAAGCCCTCCTCAGGACCCTTCCGCTCGGCGTCTGCGTGATCGACCGCTCCTATCGCATCCAGAGCATCAATGCGGCCGCGCGGCGCCTGCTCGGGGTGCGCGAGGCGGGGACCGAGCAGGACTTCCTGCACACGGTGCGCGGACTTCCCTACGACGAGGTGCGCGCCGCGATCGACCGGACCTTCCGGGAGCGTTCGATCTCGGTGCTGCCGCAGATCGAAATGCGCGAGGGACTGGGCGAGGCGCGCTATCTGGCCCTCCAGATCGTTCCCATGGAGGGCCAGGCCGATATCGCGATCGTTTCGGTGGAGAACGTGACCGAGCTGGCCCAGATGCAGCGGCGGATGCAGGCGGTGCAGTCGGAGCAGACCCAGCTGGCGTCCGAGCTGAGCGCGGCCAATCGCCGCCTGACCGACATGAACCAGAACCTCCAGGACGCGAACGAAGAGCTGCAGGCGGCCAACGAGGAGATGATGCTCACGCAGGAGGAGCTGCAGGCCACGAACGAGGAGTTCGAGGCGACCAATGAGGAGCTGCAGGCCACCAACGAGGAGCTGGAGACCGGCAACGAGGAGCTGCAGGCCACCAACGAGGAGCTCGAAACGACGAACGACGAGCTTCAAGCGCGCACCTCGGAGCTCCAGGAGATGGCGCGGAACCTGACCGGCGAGCGGCACCGGCTTTCCGAGATCGTGGAGCGGTCCCCGCTTCAGGTCCTGCTCCTGCGCGGGCCGGCGATGATCATCGAGACCATGAATCCGCAGCTGGCCATGCTCGTCGAGGGTTCGCCCGCCGCCGGGCGGCGCTTCGAGGAGGCCTGCGTCGATCCCGCCCTGGGCGAGCTGCGCGCGGGCGTGCGGCGGGCCTACTCCGAGGCGCGTCCCTGGCAGAGCGGTCCGACGAGGCTCGTCTTCGGCGAAGAGGAGCGTCAGCTCGAGTTTCTGGCGGTCCCCACGCACGACGCGGACGACGTCGTCGACGGGATCGCCCTGTATGTCGAGGACGTCACCGCGCGGCGCCGGATGGAAGAGGCGGAGCGTCTGGAGAAGCTCAAGCTGATGCTGGAGGGCGCCGAACAGGTGGCGCTGGCTATGTTCGAGGCGTCCGGAGGCCGGCTGGTGGACGCGAACCGCCGCTACTTTGACGTGATTCAGCGGCTGCGCGGCCTCGGACCCGACGAAGCGCGCGGCCAGGACTGGCGCCGCCTCTGGCTCCAGGGCGAAGACACCTCGTCCCGGTTCGCCGAAGTCCTCGCGATGCGAAAGCCGCTGCGTCTCGATGAGATTCACGTGGGCGAGGGGAACGACACATCGGTCTGGGACTGCAGCCTGATCCCGATCGCCTCGGCGGCTGGAGGCTCGGTCGATCACGTCATTCTGAGCGCCGTCGAAGTGACGAGATCCGTTCTGGCGCGGGAGCAGCTCGAGCAGCTGGACCGGCTCAAAGACAATTTCCTATCCCTGGCCAGCCATGAGCTGCGCACGCCGCTCACTCCCCTTTCGGCCTACGCGGAGGTGCTGGCGAATCTGATCGTCGAGAAGCGGCGCGATGCGGACTGGGAGGCGCGGGCCAATGACGTCGTCTCGAAATTCCGGCGCCAGGTGGCCTACATGTCGCGCCTCACGGAGGACCTGGTGGACCTGGCGCGGCTGCGGTCGGGACAGCTCTCGCTGGAGGTGAAGCCGGTGGAGCTCCGGCGCGTGCTGGAGCAGGCGCGCGATCAGTCGGCCATGGAAAGCACCGCCGCTCCCGTGGAGCTGGAGGCCGCGCCCGGCGTCGTCGTCCTGGGGGATGAGATGCGACTGGTGCAGGTCGCCCACAACATTCTGTCCAACGCGCTCAAGCACGCGACGGGGACGGACAGGGTCGTCGTGAGCACGCGGACGCGTTCGGAGAACGGCACCCGCTGGGGGCGCGTCGAGGTCGCCGATGACGGCCCCGGGATCCCGGCCGCCTATCGCGGGGACCTGTTCCAGCGCTTTCTCCGGCAGGAAGGGGACGGGCGCGCGGCCCGGGGGGGGCTGGGCCTGGGCCTGTTCATCGCGGCGCGCATCGTGGAGCAGCACGGCGGCCGGATCGGCGCCGAGCATCGCGACCCGGGGACGACGATCTGGTTCGAGGTACCGCTGGCCCCGTAGCCGGGTCGCGCTTCGCGACTGGGATGCCCTACCGGCTCTCAGCCGCTCCGACGGCGCAGGCCCGATCCAGGACTTCCTTCATCCGCTGCCATTCGGTGGGCTTGCGAAGGACCGCCACGGCCCCGATCCGTTTCCCCGCCGCCTGCGCCTCGGCCAGG
>DASQJL010000092.1 GCA_035631035.1 Candidatus Binatia bacterium
TTGGAGGTGCGCGCGGCGCGGCATGCCGCCGAGCGCTACCTCGCGACCCTCGCGGCGCACGATTGGGCGGCCGCGCGGTCGCTGGCGTCCTGCCACGTGGGCGGCCCTGAGTTTCGCGGCGCGACTCTCCTTCGCATGGGGGTTCCGCAATCGATGTCCACGCGAACGCTGGACTCGCTTGCCGGCGCGGCCCGGGACGAGGACCGGCGGGCCGCTGCGGAGCTTGCGACCGCCGGGGAAGAGGCCGCCGACTCGCTCGGGCTCCGGGCGGATGCGGCGACTCGGCGCGCCCGGATGCTCGGCGACGCCGTTCGCGCGGCCGCGATGTCGCGAGCGGGCCGCGCGGACTCCGTGCTGCGCGTCTGTCGGATGCGCGTCCGCGTGCGCTGGGGCGGACCGCTCGTGGGTCCGGAGCCGGTGGACCGCGAGCACCTGCTGCGGGCGGTGGCCGCCGGCCGCGGGCCCTGGATCGTCTTCTCGCTCCTGGCGCGCGATCGGGATCCCGGTGGCCGGCCGTTCTGACCCCGGCCCGTTTGCGCCGGACCAAGATCGCCCCCGTTTGCCCCGGACCCATTTGACCCGCCCCTGGCGAAGATGCTACGTTTCTGGACCCACGCGCGATCCCGAAAGCACTTACGACGAGGTGGCGAGACGCCGATGAACGTGAAGACCGGCTTCAATTTTGGATACTGGGCGTGGGCCCGGGGGCTTGGGCGCGAGCGGGGATGAACGATCCCGGCCCGCGCCGAGGCCCCGCCCATTGCCGGATCTCCGGCAGTGGGCGTTTCTATTCCTGAGGATGCCATGGTCATCGTCCTTCATCGCGACGCCACGCCCGAGCAGCGCCACGCGGTCGAAGCGCGCCTGCGCGACCTGGGATTCCAGGTCGTCTACTCCCCGAACGGGACGCAGGTGACGATGGCCGCCGTGGGCGAGGGGACGATACCGCCGCTCGACGAGATGCGCTCGCTGGCCGGCGTCGAGGAGGTCCGCCGCATCCCCTCGCCCTTCAAGCTCGCCAGCCGCGCCTTCCGCAAGGAGACGACGATCGTCCGGGTGGGGGACGTGGAGATCGGCGGAAACGCGATCGTCCTGATGGCGGGACCCTGCACCATCGAATCCGAGGAGCAGCTGGTCAAGACGGGCGCGGCGGTCCGCGCGGCCGGGGCGCGCATCATGCGGGGCGGCGCGTTCAAGCCACGCACCTCTCCCTATTCGTTCCAGGGTCTCGGGGAAGAGGGGCTCAAGCTGATGCGGCGCGTCGCCGACATGCACGGACTCCTCGTCATCTCCGAGGTGATGGACAAGAGCCAGATCGCCCTCATGGACAAGTACGTCGACATCTTCCAGGTGGGCGCGCGGAACATGCAGAACTATCCGCTGCTCCGCGAGCTGGGCAGCGTGGAGCGGCCGGTGCTGGTGAAGCGCGGCCTGGCCGCCACCGTGGACGAGTGGCTGATGAGCGCCGAGTACGTCATGTCGGGGGGGAACGATCGCGTGCTGGTGTGCGAGCGCGGCATCCGCGCCTACGAGACCTACACCCGGAACACCCTCGACCTGAACGCGGTGGCCGTGGCCAAGTCGCTCAGCCATCTCCCGGTGATCGTGGATCCGAGCCATGCCGCGGGGATCCGCGACAAGGTGCCGCCGCTCGCGCGTGCCGCGGTGGCGGCAGGTGCCGACGGACTCCTGGTCGAGGTGCACTACGATCCCGAGCGCGCCATCTGCGACGGCCCGCAGTCGCTCTTCCCGGATCAGTTCGCCGAGCTCACGGGGCAGATTCGCATGATCGCCGAGGCGGTGGGGCGCTCGCTGTGACGCGGCGCCGGCGCGGCGGCCCGGCCCCGCGGCGCGAAGGACCGCGCGGCAGCGGGACGCCCTCGCGCGGCGGGGACGGGCACGGCGCGGCGAGCCCTCACGCACGCGGACACAGCGCCCCCGCCGGAGCCACCCGCTGGACCCGCTGGGTGGCGTACGCCTTCATCGCGCTGTTCACGATCTACTGGGGCGCGCAGGCGTTCACGAGCCACCGGATCGGCAACTATGCGGTCGAGACCGACTTCTACTGGAAGTACGGCCCGGCCGCGCGCGACCTCAGGCACGGCGCCGTGGACATCGCCAACTACGATTCCAAGGGGTGGGGCTATCCCGCCGTCGTGACGGCGGTGTCGTTCTTCGGTTTCGAGACCTTCCGCGCCGCCCAGATCGTGGCGCTCCTGTCGGCGGCGTTCTCGCTGCTGCTGCTCTACCGGCTGCACCGAAGCCTCTTCGGCCCGGGCCTCGCCCTCGCGGGAGTGTTGATTCTCGCGGGGAACAAGGTCTTCCTGGCGAACACCTACGAGGTGGGCACCGATATGTTCTTCGTCGCGGTGACCCTCGCCTCGATCGCGCTGCTGTTGCGAAGCCGCGACCCGGGGTGGCGGGCGATCCTCGCCTCGGGGCTCCTCGGCGGATGGGCGTTCTCGACGCGCTACAACGGGCTCGTGCTCTGGCCGGGCGCGCTCGCGCTCTTTCTGTTGTTCCGCGTGCCGGCGGGCGAGCCCGCGGCGCGATGGCGCCGCGCGGGGCTGTATTCGGCGGCGTTTGTGGTGGGCGCCTTGCCGTGGCTCTGGATCAATGCCGCGCACACTGGGAATCCGCTCACCAACTCCAATTATGTGAACGTCGGCTACGCCGTGTATGGAGAAGGGAACTGGGAGAAGTTCTTCTACGGAGGCACGCGAAAGATCCAGTCGTTCGCCGACGTCGTGCGGCTGGATCCCGGCCGCTTCGCCGGCGCGATGGTGAAGAACTTCGTCGAGCACTTGCGCCGCGACCTCTTCGAGCTGCTCTCGCCGCTGTGGGGGGTGTTGGCCGTGATCGGCGCGTTCTTGATGCTTCGCGACCGCCCCGGAAGGCGCGTCGCGGGCTATCTCGCATTCGGCGCGCTGGCGTTCCTCTCCCTTGTCCCGGTGTTCTACGGCGCGCGCTTCTCGCTGCCGCTCCTGCCGTTCTACATCGCGCTCGCCACGTGGCCCTTCGCCTCGCCCCAGGTCGCGCGCGTGCTGGCCGGGCTGGAGCGCACGTTTCCGGTCCGGGCCTTCGCGTTCATGGTGATGTGGATCCCGGTCGCCGTTGCCGCCTACGGCTGGACCCAGGATCCCGCCAATACCGAGAACGTGAAAGCGGGACCCTACGATCTGACCCAGGCCGTGGACTTCCTGAAGGAGCGCAATGTTCAGAGCGCGCTCATGGCGCGCAAACCCCACGCCGCATTCCTCGCCAACATGAAGTTCGTCCCGATGCCCGACGCTCCCACGCCGGATTCGCTACGCGCGGTCGCGCTACGAGAGAACGCCCACTTCGTGTTGATCTCGGGCATCGAGTTCGGCACCCGCGCCGCGGCCCGTCAGATCGCGCAGTCGCAGGCGACCCCACCCGGGTGGCAGCGGGTGTTCGAGAGCCCCACCGCGCTGGTGTTCGCGGTCCAGCCGTAGCTAGCTGGTCTCGGAGCTGGCGCACCGCTCCTGCTGGAGTGAAGTAGGTCAGGGCATTCGCATCATCCCAGCGTGAGTGAATCGCATGACAGTTGTCGCAAGTTTCACACGCGCCAGCAGCGGTGAAATCGCATGACAGGTGTCGCAAGATTCACCGCCGCTAGCAGCGGTGAAATCACATGACAGTTGTCGCAGGCTTCACACGCGCCAGCGCGGGTGAATTTTCGAGCACGCTCGCGGAGCGGTTCGCGTCTCAGATTGCATCTTCTTGAGCAACGTAACGCGC
>DASQJL010000093.1 GCA_035631035.1 Candidatus Binatia bacterium
CGACGAGCGCCGCCCGCACCGCGTCCCGCATCGCCTTCCGCCGTCCCTTGAGCAGGATCTGGAACCGGTGCTCCTGGCGCAGGCGGGCCAGGGGCGCGAACGCGGGGCCGAGCACGCGGTAGTTCCCCGCCGCCTGCGCGCGCAGGTGGGCGGCCACGACGTCGGCCGCTTCCGCTCCTTCCGCGGACTCGCGGGAGCGCAGGACGAGGTTCACGAGCGCGGAGGCCGGCGGATAGGCCATCGTGCGGCGGAACTCCATCTCGCGCTCGAAGAACGCGTCGTAGTCCTGCGCGCAGGCGAGCTGCAGCGCGTAATGGTCGGGGAGGTGGCTCTGCAGGATCACCTCCCCCGGCAGGTCGGCGCGGCCGGCGCGGCCCGCGACCTGGGTGAGGAGCTGGAACGTCCGCTCCGCGGCGCGGAAGTCGGGAAGGTAGAGCTGCAGGTCGGCCACGATGACCCCCACCAGCGTCACGCCGGGGAAATCGAACCCCTTGGTCACCATCTGCGTGCCCAGGAGGAAATCGACCTGCCGCGCGCGGAACGCGCGGAGGATCGCCGCGGCCGAGCCCCGCCGGCGCACGGCGTCCAGGTCGAGCCGCGCGATCCGCGCTTCCGGGAAGAGCCGCGCCACCTCGCGCTCGATCTTCTGGATGCCCACGCCCCCGAACCAGAGGTCGGCCGCGCCGCACGCCGGGCAGGCGGTGGCGAGCTGCCGCGTCGCGTTGCAGTAGTGGCAGCGCAGGCTGGAGTCCTCGGAGTGCACCGTGAGCGGCACGTCGCAGCGCTCGCACCGCGCCACCTGGCCGCAGCCGCGGCACTGGAGGTAGGTCGAGTGGCCGCGACGGTTGAGGAAGAGGATCCCCTGCTCCTTCCGCTCCAGGGTGCGCGCCATCGCCTCGAGGAGCGGCGGGGTGAGGTGCTTGGAGGAGGGGCCGTCGAGGGAGCGCACGCGATGCCGGAGATCGGCCAGGCGCACCGTCGCCAGCGGCCGCCCGTCGACGCGGTTCGGCAGGCGAAGGAGCGTGCAGTCGCCGCGCGAGGCGCGCGCGTAGCTCTCGAGACTGGGCGTCGCGGAGGCGAGCACGGCGGCGATTCCCAGCCGCTGGGCGCGCACCAGCGCCACGTCGCGCGCGTGGTAGCGCGGCGCCTCGTCCTGCTTGTAGGCCCCGTCCTGCTCCTCGTCCACCACGATGAGGCGCAAGCGCGGCATCGGGAGGAAGACCGCCGAGCGCGTCCCCACCACCACGTCCAGGTCCCCCGCGGCGGCGCTCCGCCAGACGTCCACGCGCTCGCGCGGGCGGAGGTCGCTGTGGTAGAGCGCGACCCGCGCGCCGGCCCGGCGGAAGGCGTCGGCCGCCTGCGGCGCGAGCGCGATCTCCGGGACGAGCGCCAGCGCCTGCCCCCCGGCGCGAATCGCGGCGAGCGCGGCGTGGAGATAGACCGCGGTCTTGCCGCTTCCCGTGACGCCGTAGAGGAGGAAGGCGCGGAATTCCTTGGCGGCGACCGCCGTCTCCAGGGCCGCCAGCGCCGCGCGCTGCTCGTCGTTCAGCGCGTCCCGCGCCGGAGGCGGCCCGCCGTGCGGCGCGTCGTCGGCTTCGTCGGCGGCGCGCGGCGCGCGGCGGCGGAGCGCCGTCAGCGCGGGCGCGGCGGCCGCGAGCGTCTCGCCCAGGCCGGCGGCGTAGTAGTCGGCCACCCAGCGGCAGAGCGCGACGATCTCGGGCGTGAGGGTGAGGCGCGGCTCGGGAATTCCGAGGAGGGAGCGCACGGCGACGCCGCGGGGCGCCTCGGTCGCCTCCTCGAGGATGGTCCCCCAGAGGCGCCGGCGGCCGAGCGGAACCAGCACGCGCAGCCCGGGCTCCGGCGGCTCGCCGTCGGGAAGGGCGTAGACGTAGGCGTCGTTCTTGGGAATGGGGACGGCGACCCGCACGAGACGCATCGGGCGCGAATGGTACCACTCGCGCGGCGGCGCGCGGGGACGGCGGCGGGGACCGCGGGCGCGCGAGGCGCGCCCGGGACTACGCGCTGGAGGCGGGGCGCTCCGAGACCGCCTGGCCCAGGAGCTGGTTGATGCGCTCGACCAGTTTCCGCGGGCTGAACGGCTTCGTGATGTAGTCGTCGGCGCCCACGTCGAAGCCCATCTTCTGGTCGACGTTCCGCCCTTTCGCGGAGAGGAGGATCACGGGCACGTTCTTGGTGGCCGGATTCGATTTCACCGCGCGGCAGACTTCATAGCCGTCCAGCTTCGGCATCATGATGTCGAGCACGATGAGATCGGGCTTCTCGGAAGCGACGCGCTCCAGCGCCTGCTCCCCGTCGAGCGCCGTGACCACCTCGTAGCCTTCCATCCCGAGACTGAAATCCAGGATGTGGACGATGTAGATCTCGTCGTCGACCACCAGGATCTTGCCTTTCGACATCCGACTCACCTCCTCCCAGACCGTACTAGGGTGTCTATCGGCGGCTCATGCCGCTTCTGGAGCGTGAAACGCTTTCGTATCCTCCTGCGCGCCTGCCGTTTGTACGAATGCCTCCACCACCTTGGGATCGAACTGTGATCCCGCGCAGCGACGCAGCTCGACGATGGCGTCCTCCGGGGACATCGCCTGGCGGTAGGGGCGCCCCAGGGTCATCGATTCGTAGGCGTCGAGCACCGCGATGATCCGCGCCCCGATCGGAATCTGCTCCCCCTTGAGCCCGCGCGGGTAGCCGCGCCCGTCCAGGCGCTCGTGATGCGCCATGATCAGCTCGGCCGCCCGGTTCTCGAATTCGATCGGTCGCACGATCTCGACGGTGCGCGCGGGATGCTTCTCCACCTGCGCCCAGGTCTCGGCGTCCAGCTGCCCCGGCTCGTGGAGCACCGGCGAGGGGATCTGCGCCATGCCGATGTCGTGGATGCTCGCGACGTAGGCGAGCACGCGCAGGTCGTCCTCGGAGAGCCCGAGGCGTCGTCCGATGGCGGCGGCGCGCGTCGCCATGGAGCCCGCCGTCAGCTTGAGCCGCGCGCGCCGGGCGTTGTCGATGATGGCCGCCATCGCGCGGGCCGCCTCTTCGGCGCGGTCCGACGAGCTGTCCACCGCTTCGGCATGCTCCCAGGCCCGCGCCGCGCGGTCGGCCAGCGACGTGAGCAGCGCCTGGTCGTCCTCGGTGAACGGAGTGCAGGAGATCTTGTTGTTGATGTTGATCACGCCCACGACGCGCCCGTCGGCCTTGATCGGAACCGAGAGGCACGACTTGGTCTCGTACTGGTGGCTGTTCCGCCGCGTGAAGCGCGGGTCCTCCTCCACGTCGGTCACGAGCAGCGGGACGCCGTGCTTGGCGACCCAGCCGGCGATGGAGTCGCCCATCTTGAGCCGCGTTCCCGCCACGACCTCCTCGCGGAGACCGCGCGCCGCCTTGATGTAGAGCTCCTCCCGCTCCTCGTCCACCAGCATGAGCGAGGCGATCCGCGCGTGCATCACCTCGGCGATCATCTCGACCGTGAGGCGGGTGAGATGGTCGGAGGCCGTGCGTCCCGAGTCCCACCCCGCGTGCGTGATCACGCCCGCGTCCCCCGGCGTCGCCGGGAGGGTGACCGTGAAGCTCGAGCCCTTCCCCGGCTCGCTCTCCGCGTGGATCTCGCCCCCGTGCCATTCCACGATGCTCCGCGCGATCGACAGCCCCAGCCCCACCCCCGGATGCTCGCGGGAGAGCGACCCGTCGATCTGGTAGAACTTGTCGAAGATCTTGTCCAGCTCCTCGCGCGGGATCCCGATGCCGGTGTCCTCGACCCGTATGCGGGCGACCCTTCCTTCGCCGAAGACGCGGATCCGCACCTTGCCGCCGCGCTCGGTGAACTTGATCGCGTTCTGACCCAGGTTGAGCAGGATGCGCCGCACCAGGCTGCGGTCGGCCTCGACCACCACTTCCCGCGAGGGCGCCTCGACGTCCACCTCGACTCCGCCCTCCAGCGCCATCTCGTGGAGCAGCCCCGCCGATTCCTCGGCCACCTCGACCAGGTTGAACGGCTCGCGATGCATGCGGAAGCGCCCCGACTCCAGCTGCGAGAGCTCGAGGATCGACTCGATGAGCCGCTTCAGCTTCTGGCTCTGCTCGTGGATCACGCCCAGGAATTCCCGCTGCATGCCGATGTTCGGGGTGCCCACGTTCTCGAGGAGGGCTTCGGCATAGGAGAGGATGTGGGTCAGCGGCGTGCGCAGCTCGTGGCTCACGATCGAGACGAAGGAGCTCTTGAGGTCGTTCAGCTCCTCGGCGCGCTCGGTGGCCTCCTCGAGCTGCCGCATACTCTCGTGCAGCCGCTCGTACAGCTCCGAATTCTGGAGCGCGACCACCGCATGGGTGGCGAGGATCTCGAGCGTCTCGACGATCTCCTTGCTCGGGCGACGCCGGTCGACGGGATCGTCCACGGAGAGGTAGCCGATCACGGTGCCGTCCTTGGTGTGGAGCGGAACGAAGAGCACGTCCTCGGCGTTCCATTCCCCCGCCTTCCGCTCGCCCAAATCGGGCGTGAACCCGTCCTCGTCGCGCTCGCCCCAGAACTTGGCCTCGTGCCCGATGAAGAAGGAGCGCCCGATCCGGAACTTGTCTTGCAGCCAGCTCTCGAACTGCGCGCGCGGGACCGGCTTCTGCTCCAGCTTCATCACGGCCTCGCGGTCGAGGCCCGCGAAGGCGCGCGCCTCGAAGCAGTCGCCGCGCGGGTTCAGGACGCGGAGCAGCACGATCTTGAATCCCGCCGCGTCCGAGATGGCGTGGACGATCTCGTGGAGCACCTTGTCGAGCGACAGGTTGGAGTTGATGCTCGTGGCGATCTCGAGCACCTTCTTGAGCCGCGCCGCGCGCTTCCGGCTGGAGAGCAGCTCGTTCCGGTAGAGGGTCGCCATGTCGTCGGCCGCTCGCGTGAGCTGCTCGTTCCGCGCGAGCGCCGACTCGTAGGAGGCGCGGGCCTCCTTGAGCTCGCGGCGGAGCGAGCGGCGGCGCCCGAGCGCCTCGAACAGGAGGAGCGCGGTGGCCGCCAGAGCCCACACGAGCTCAACGGAGCGCATCGGGCCTCCAGGACGCGGGCTCCCCGCGCACGGCGGACGCGCGCCCCTTCGACTCGGGCGCCGCCTCCTCGGCGAGCAGGCGCACGAATTCCTCCACCACGCGCGGGTCGAACTGGGTCCCGCCGCAGCGGCGGAGCTCGGCCATCGCCTCGGCCTCGGCGACCGGCTCGCGGTAGGGCCGGCCCGCCGTCATCGACTCCCAGGCGTCCACCACGGCGAGGACGCGCGCGGCGAGCGGGATCTGGTCGCCGGCCAGCCCGCGCGGGTAGCCGTGACCGTCCCAGTGCTCGTGGTGCCCCAGGATGATCTCGTTCACCTTGGAGGTGAGCTCGATCGACCGGAGCATCTGGACGCCGGCCTGCGGGTGCCCCTCGACGTCGCGCCGCTCCTCCGGCGACCAGCGCCGCGCCGAGAGCAGGAGCCCGTCGTCGATCTCCAGCATGCCGACGTCGTGCACGCGCGCCACGTACCCGAGCACCTCGGCGTCCTCGGCCGAGAGCCCCACCCGCCGCCCGAGCTCCACCGCCAGCTTGAAGGCGCGGCGGCTCCCGGGCAGGAGGTGCGTCCGCCGCGCGCGCAGGATGGCGCGCACGGTGCGGAGCGTGGCCTCGAGGGTCTCGGGCGAGGCGTCCCCGCGAACGCGGTCCACCGCCGCCGCCACGCGCTTCACGACCGCCACCAGAAGGCCGAGATCGTCGGCGTCGAACTCCAGCCCGTTCCGCTTGTTGTTCACGTTCACGACGCCGACGGTTTCCCCCGCCAGCCGAAGCGGCACGCAGAGGAGCGATTTCGTCTCGTACTGCGGGTGGTTCATCTTCCGGAAGCGGCGGTCGGTCTCGATGTCCTCGACGAGCAGGTTCTCGGAGGTCCGCGCGACCCAGCCCGCGATCGAATCGCCCGCGCGCACCCGGGTGCGGGCGACGGTGTCGGCGTCGAGGCCGTGGGCGGCGTGGATCGCCATCTCGGATCCGTCCTCGCTGAAGAACAGGACCGAGACGATGCCGGCGTCCATGACCTCCGCGATCATCTCGACGGAGACCTGGAGCAGGTGACGCAGGTCGGGCTGCTCGAAGAGCGGCGTGAGCGACTGGATGAGCGCGCGGAACCCCTGCTGCTCGCGGGGCAGGTCCACGACGAAGCGGCTTCCGTGCCCGACCTCGCTCTCCACGGTGACGGCGCCGCCGTGGAGCTGAACGACGCGCTTGACGATGGCCAGGCCGAGACCGGTGCCGGCGACGCGCTCGCCCCCCTCGGGCTCGACGCGGTAGAAGCGGTCGAAGACCCGCGCGATCTGGTCCTGGGCGATGCCGGGCCCCTGGTCCTCCACGCCGATCCGGATCCGGTCTCCCTGCCCGAAGGCGGAGACGGTGACGGCGCCCCCTTCGCGCGAGAACTTGACCGCGTTGTGGATCAGGTTCACGAGCACCTGCTTCAGGAGGTCGGGATCGGCCTCGATCGTGGGGAGCGCCGGCTCGATCGAGAGCTGGAGGCGCAGGCCGCGCTGGCGGAGCCCCGGCTCGACGGTGGGCGCGACCTCCTCGATCAGCCTGGCGAGCGAGACCGGGACCGTGTTCAAGCGGCGCCGCCCCGAGTCCATGCGGCTCAAGTCCAGCACGTCGTTCACCATGCGGGCCAGGCGGTCGCACTCCTCGTCGATGATGCCCAGGAAGCGCTTGTGGAGCGGGAAGGTCGAAGCGTCGGCGTTGTCCAGCAGGGTCTCGGTGTAGGCCTTGATCGCGGTGAGCGGCGTGCGGAGCTCGTGGCTCACGATCGAGATCAGGTCCGACTTGGCCTCGTCGATGCGCTGCAGCGCCGCGCGCGCCTCTTCCAGCTGGCGGGTCTTGGACTCGATCTCGGCGCGCGCGCGCAGCCGGTCGAGGGCCAGCCCGATCTGATCGGCCAGGTAGCGCAGCGCCCGGCGCCGGCGGTCGGTCAGCGTGACGCCGCGGCGGAACCCGAGCACCGCCACGCCGAGGAGCGCCGTCCCGACCACGACCGGCACGCCGAGGACGCTCTCGAAGGAGCCGTCGCGCCAGGGGATCGCGCTTCCGGGCGCGGTCGCGGCCGCCGGCGTTTCCACGACCAGGGCCTCGCGCCGGAGCACCCGCTCGAGGAACGCGTTCGATCGCGGCGCGTAGCGGGCGTGCCCGACGGGGGCCCGCTCGCCACGCTCGAACGCGTCCCCCTTCATCTCGCCGGTCTCGTAATCCAGGAGGAAGAGCGCGAAGCCGTCCGCGCCCGCGATCTCGAGGACGTGCTGGGCGAGGGCGTTCACCAATCCGCGCGCGTCGAACGCGGACTGCGCCGCGAAGGCGAGGCTCGCGAGGCTGCCGAGGAGGCGGCCGCGTCCCTGGCCCCCTTCGGAGATCATGGCGTACTGCCCCCGCGCGATGCGTCGGTGGGAGGGTCGGGCGCGGCGGGAACCGCGGGAGAGCCGTCGCTCCGGCGATCGAAGACGATCACGCTCCCCTTGACCGCCTTGCCGACCTTTTTCAGATCCTTCGCGCGGTCGCTCACCTGCGCGCTGTGCTGGATCTCGACCCCGACGTTCATGACGCCGAGGATCGTGATCGAGAGGATGTCGAAGTCGCGCCAGCCGCCCTGGCGGCTGGAGAGGACGGTGATCGACCGCCGCTCGCGATCCGCCGGATCGTACTGCTCCGGCACGCGGGCGTCGAAGTCGGCCTTGACCGCCTCGGCGATCGCGCGCGCCCGAAGGGGCACGGTGATGATCACGAAATCGTCGCCGCCGATGTGCCCCACGAAGTCGCCCTCGCCGCCGTGTCGGCGGACCTGCTCTTGAAGCAGGGCCGCGGTGAAGCGGATCAGCGCGTCGCCGCGGGCGTAGCCGTAGTAGTCGTTGAACGCCTTGAAGGCGTCGAGGTCGAGGTGCAGGAAGGCGAACTTCTCGCCGGCGCCGATCCGGCGAGTGAGCTCGGTCTCGATCAGCACATTGCCCGGAAGCCCCGTCAGCGCGTTCGACGAGAGCTGCGCGCGGCGGGTCTTCAGCTGGTTGCGCACGCGGAAGAGGAGCTCCTGCTGCTCCCACGGCTTGGTCAGGTAGTCGTCGGCATAGAGCTCCAGGCCGCGCAGCCGGTCGTCCACGGTGGATTTCGCCGTGAGGAAGATGATCGGAATGCGGCTGGTGAGGGGGTTGGACTTGAGGCGGCGGCACACCTCGAACCCATCCATGCCCGGCATCATCACGTCGAGCAGGATCAGTTCCGGAGGCTCGCGCATCACCTCCGCCAGCCCCTTCACACCGTCCTCGGCCGTGCGCACTTCATAGCGCGCGTCCTTGGCTTCGCGAAGCTGGCGCTCGAGGATGAAGCGCAGGCGCGGCTCGTCTTCGATGACCAGGATGCGGCCGGTCTCTGCCGGCGTCGGCTCCGTCACGGAACCTCCGTTGGCTCATGGGAACGCGGAACTCGGCTTGCGTCTTGGAATTAATCGGTGGCGCAGCGGCGGATCTTGAGCGGCTTTACGGAGTCGGAGGGCCCAAGTGGAAGTACGCGGCAGGGGTAGCCGTGGAGGCGGGGGTCACGGAGAGCCCCGGCCGGCGCCCGCGAGGCGCGCCGGTCCGGGAATCTCCCTGTTCGTGAGCGGTTAGACGGGGCTGGCGCAGGCGCGGCACTTACGTGCCGCCGCCGGGATGATCTCCTTGCACTCGGGGCATTCCTTGGACGGAGGCGCGGGGTCGGCCGGCGTCGGCTTCAGGAGCGCCTTGGTGATCATGAAGACCACGAACGCGACGATCACGAAGTCGATGACGTTCCCGAGGAAGGCCCCGTACGTGATCGCGTTCGCGGGAGTCCCGTC
>DASQJL010000094.1 GCA_035631035.1 Candidatus Binatia bacterium
GGCACGTCTTCGGCCAGGTTGAGCCTGATCCTCGAGGTCGACAGTATGGAGATGTCCCAGGCGATGAAGATCGCGATGGACGGCGTGCGGAGAGAGTTCGGGGTCACGTCGAAGGAGGAGTTCGAATGACCGGCCACGAGCTCAAAATGCTGACTCCGGAGCTCGAATGAGCCGTCGGGCAGTGACGGCCTCCCTGGTCGCCGCTTCGGTCGCCTATCTCGCGTCGTGGTTCCTGCCCGTGGTGGCATTCACCCCTGGCACACTGGTCGAGGGCATCAACGCCGGCTGGAAGGCATTCTTCATGGCGCTCTCCATGGCCCTCAAGCCCGATCGACTCGATGGATTCTGGGGGCTTTGCACCGCCGGCGTTCTGGCGAACGTCGTGGTCATCGCCGTGCCCTGGGTCCTGCGACGAAGACCGGCGCCAGCATGGCTTCCGATGGCACTGGCCGCGTCGTTCGTCATAAACCTGGCGTGGATTCCGATGACATCGGCCCGCTTGCTCCCGGGCTTCTGGCTCTGGATCGGATCGATCGGCATGCTCGCGGCGACGGTCGTCCTGATCCGGCGAACACAACATGCCTCGGGGCATGTTAATATAAAACTGAACTCGCCCCGGGACGAGATGGCGTGAACCCGCGCTTCGTCCTGACGGGCGCACCCGGCGGCGGGAAGACGGCGATCCTGGCCCGAATCGGTCCGGGAATCCGTACCGTCGCCGAGCCCGCGCGGGAGATCCTCGCCGAGGAGCGCGCCAGCGGAGGGCGCGGCACGCCCGATCAGGATCCCGCCCGGTTCATGGAGCTGCTCCTCGCCCGGTCGATTGAGAAATATGTGGAGGCCGGCATTGGCGGGACAGCCGAGGCCGGCAAGGCCGCGAGCGAAGCGGCCCTGCTCTACGACCGAGGCATTCCCGACTGTGTCGGCTACGCCGTCCATCTCGGGACCGATCCATCGCCTTGCATCGAGGCGGCCCAGCGGCTCCGCTATCACCCCCAGGTCCTCGTCCTCGAACCCTGGGAAGCGATCTACACCACGGACGACGAACGGAAGATGACCTTCGAGCAGTCGCTGGGATTTCACGAGAGGCTTCTCGACGGATATCGAAATGCGGGCTACGAGCTGATCACCGTGCCCAAAGCGCCGATCGAGGAGCGGGTCGCCTTCATCCGGGGGTTCATCGCGACCGGACCCACCCTGCTATAATCACCAGTTCACAGACGAAATCCCAACCCGCAACCCCCGGAGCCTGAACTTGCCCAACACCATCTCGGCCGGGACGCGTCTCGGTCCTTACGAAATCCACGAACTGATCGGACGCGGCGGGATGGGCGAAGTCTACCGCGCCAAGGACGGGCGGCTGGGACGCCAGGTCGCCGTCAAGGTGCTCCCCTCCTCCTTCGCCGCCGACGCCGACCGCCTGAAGCGCTTCGAGCGCGAGGCGCGCGCGGCGGGACAGCTCAACCATCCCAACGTCGTCGCGATCTACGACATCGGCACCACGGGCGAGACCCCCTACATCGTGAGCGAATTGCTCGACGGCACCGACCTGCGCGCGCGGCTCGCCAAGGGCGCGCTGCCGCCGCGCAAGGCGATCGCGATGGGGATCCAGATCGCGAAGGGGCTGGCCACCGCGCACGCCAAGGGGATCGCGCACCGGGACCTGAAGCCCGAGAACCTCATGGTCCTCTCCGGCGACCATCTGAAGATCGTCGACTTCGGTCTGGCCAAGCTGACCCACGCCGACGCGGCCGCCGACGGCGACGTGACCGGCGTGCTCGCCACGCAGCTCACCGGCACCGGCACCCTCATGGGGACGGCGAGCTACATGGCGCCCGAGCAGATCCGCCAGCAGCCCACCGACCAGCGCGCCGACATCTTCGCGGTGGGCGCGATCCTCTACGAGATGCTCACCGCCCGCCGCGCGTTCGAGGGCGCCACGCCGGCCGATCGCGTCGCGGCCATCCTCAACGAGACGCCGGCCGAGCTGCCGCCCGAGATCGAGGACGCGGCACCGGGGCTCCCCGCGCTTATCGAGCGCTGTCTGGAGAAGAACGTCGAGGACCGCTTCCAGTGCGCGCACGATCTCGCCTTCGCGCTGCAGCAGATCGAGATCGCCGCCACGTCGCGCCGCGGCACCGCCAACACCGCGAGCGCGGCGGCGGGCATCCCCGGCGCCATCGCCCCCTCGGAAACCAAGCGCCACACCTTCCGCCGCACCACCTACCGCGAAGGGACGATCCTCTCGGCGCGCTTCGCCTCGGATGGCCAGGGCGTCTGCTACGGCGCGGCCTGGGAGGGGCGCCCCGCCGAGCTGTTCTGGGCCTATCCCGGCAATCCCGAGTCGCGCGCGCTGGGCTTCCCGCGCACCGACGTGCTCGCCATCTCCGTCACGGGCGAGATGGCGGTGTCGCTGCGGCGTCATCCGCGCGGCGGGTTCATCTACAGCGGCATGCTCGCGCGCATGCCCGCGGGCGGAGGGGCGCCGCGCGAGATCCTCGACAACGTCTACGAGGCGGACTGGAGTCCCGACGGCCGCCAGCTCGCCATCCTCCGCGAGGACGCCGGCCTCACGCGCATCGAATACCCGGTCGGAAACGTGCTCTACAAGAGCGCGGGCTGGGTCAGCAGCATGCGCGTCGCTCCCGACAACAAGTACATCGCGTTCATCGACCATCCCTTCCGCGGCAACGACGCGGGCGGCCCCGCCATCGTGGACATGAGCGGGAACGTGAAGCATCTCTCGCCGGGATGGTCCAGCGCCCGCGGGATGGCCTGGTCTCCCGACGGCCGCGAGATCGTGTTCACCGCGTTTCGCACCGGCGTCGGCCGATCGCTCTACCGCGTCACGCCCGAGGGCGTCGAGCGCCCCATCCTGGAAGTGCCGGGGCACATGACGCTTCAGGACATCTCACGGCAGGGGGCCGCGCTCATCGTGCTGGAGAACGAGCGCATGCGCATGCAGTTCGCGCGGCACGGCCAGGGCACCGCGCAGGATTTGACCTGGCTCGACTGGACGCTGGTGCGCGACCTCTCCAGCGACGGATCGCGGATCCTCTTCGACGAGACGGGCGTGGGCGGCGGCGAGCTTCACGCGGTGTATCTGCGCGGAACCGACGGCTCCCCGGCGATCCGCCTGGGCGACGGCATCGGCTTCAACTTCTCGCCCGATGGGCAGTGGGCGCTCGGGACGGTGGGCAACGTCTCGCACGGGCTGACGCTCCTTCCCTGCGGCGCGGGCGAGGGACGATTCCTCGAGCTTCAGGGGTTGGAAGTGATCTACGGCACCTGGTTCCCCGACGGGATG
>DASQJL010000095.1 GCA_035631035.1 Candidatus Binatia bacterium
TCAGAGCTGAATACATGGTATGGCGCCATGGCGATCCCTCCGGAGTTCCGAAAGAAGACGAACAAGAACCCATATTCGGATCCCACCTATGCTTTGCTGAGTTCCCGACTCGCAACTGGACAATATGCACTCCAGGTGAGCTATGTCCTCCGAGGAGGGCAGAACCAGTGGCGTGAACCGCTCCAGCTCCAATCCGACACGCTCTTCTTCAACGTCGCGGAAGCCGCCGGCACCTGGGAGGATTCCCTTCTCGCCGGTTACGCCCGGGCCGTGGATTCTGTCCTGGCGTTGCCGGGTGTCAGGAGGAACAGGGCTGCCTTGGAGTGGCTCCCGCGGTTCTCCAATTCACGGTTCTTTACCGACGTCTTGCTGGATACGTGGTCCGGACCCGATAGTATTCCGCCCGAACGGCTATTCGGCTTGTTGGATCCCAATGGGAATCGGTCGACGAGCCGCGCCGTGATGCTCGACCTGCTATTGGGGTTGCGCACTCCGACGACGATGCGCGACCCCTCGACGCTCTCGCCGTACGCCCGCGGCGATCTGGCACGTCAGGTGATCGACCATTGGAAGGCGCTGAAATGGCGGTGGGGTTACAGGGATTCGGTCTACGCCGAGCGGCAAAAGTACCCGATCAGGGATCATCCTCCCTACGGCACCTGGATCGAGCCAGGTAACGCAACCAAGGGACCTCCGGCCAGTGAAGAGGCCTTTCCTCGGCGACCGAGGCCTTAGTCCACCTTGACGATTCGACTCGTGATCCGCTCCGTTCCCACGCGCGCGCCGACGAAGTAAACGCCCGAGGCGCACGATGACCCCGAGTCCCGGCGGCCGTCCCATACGAGCGGGTGAACGCCCGAGGCCATCCATCCGGACCGGAGGTGCCGTACGGCGCGGCCGCTCGCGTCGTACACCACGACCTCGACCTCGCCGGCCTTGGGCACGGCCAGGCTGAACTCGGTCTCGCCCCGGAAGGGATTTGGCGCGACCTTGACCCACGGCGCCTGGGACGCTCCGGTCGCGGCGATGCCGGTCGCGATCGGATCGGTCGCGTCCACGTGAATCAACGTGTCCACGCATGCCGAGTTCTGATGCAGCGACACGTCGATCACGATACGGGGCCACTCGCTTCCGCCCACGATCTGGCCGCTGTCGAAATGCTGCGCCGGCTTCCCGTCCACCGAGAGGTCCAGGACGAGCTGATGCACGAGCGCGAATTCGCCCCCCCGCTTGTAGGTGCCGGAGCCGGTGATGGTGGCGTAGGTGCTGGCGTCGGAGACGACCCAGCGCACATCGGTGACCGCGTAGTAGTCGTACAGGGGGTCGAATCCGGTGTGCTGCAGGCTGAAGGTGCCCTGGATGGGATGCGTGACGATGGCGCAATCGCACATGGCGAAGCAGCCGGTCTCGAAGCGGGCGGTCTTCTCGAGCTTGTACGTGAAATTTTCGTCGGACGATGCGGTCTGGGCGAGGGCGCTCGGGCCGGCGAGCGCGATGCAGCCGGTGACCACGATGGATGCGAACCCGGGGATCCTCATGGCTTCCTCCCTTGTTGCGCGGTCGGAGATCACGCTACACCCGGGAGGGGCCCGGCTCAACATCGGGAATCGGGGGCCTAAGTGGCCCCCAACCAGCTCCGATCAAGGACCCCAGTCGGGGTCCGATTCGTTCGCGGGATTCTGGCTCAGGTTCTTGGGATCGGTCCCATCCAGCCGGACCGTGTAGATCTCCTCGTTCCCGTCGTAGGCGTCGGTGATGAAGACGATCCGGGAGCCGTCGGGGGACCACCGCGCGTCGCGCCCTGCCGTCGGCGACGACAGGCCGCCGCCGTCCGCGTGCATCACATAGACGCTGCCCGCCGCGCTGTAGACCAGCTGGGTCCCGTCGGGCGACCAGGCGAGGGAGTTCTTCGCGACGCCGTCGGTGGTGATGCGCTGCGCGCCGGTTCCGTTCGCGAAGACGGTGTAGATGTCGTTCGCGGCCTGGCCGTTCAGGCCGTTCGACACGTAGGCGAGCTTTGTGCCGTCGGGGCTCCAGGTGACGTAGTCGCCCCCCACGTGGAACCACACCCGGCCCGTTCCGTCGGCGTTCATGACGGCGATGCTGTCGGCCACCAGCGCGAGCTTGGTTCCGTCATGCGACCACTCGGCGCGCTTGCCGGGCGCGAGCCCGATCTGCGACGAGCCGTCCACGTTCATCACGAACACGTTCGAGGGATTCAGCTCGCGCCGGAAGGTGATCCGGGTGCCGTCGGGCGAGAGAAGGGGTGCCGCATCCTGGACGCTGTTGAACGTGAGGCGCGTGACGTGGGTGCCATCGTCCTGCATCGAGTAGATCTCGCCGTGCCCCTCGTCGCGGTTGCTCGCGAACACGATGGTGCCGGGTACGACCGGCTTGGGAACCGGGCCGACCTCGCCCCCGCGGCGAGAGAAGCAGCCGGTCAGAAGCAGGCAGCCGGCAGCCAGATAGACGATCTTCCTTCCGAGCACCTTTACCCCCGAACGATGATCCTGCTGCGATCGTAAGGACTGCGGAGACCCTCATCCTGTATCGGCAAGGACCGCCGGCAGGAACAGCGATTTCACGGCGCCGGGGCGGGCTGGAAACTACGTTATTGCAGAGCATTGCCAGGTATGTTTCGAGTGATCTCGGGGGCTACCTGCCTGACCGCCACATCCCCCAGAGAATCGACACCCCGAACGCGAGCGAGAAGAGGAGCGCGATCCGGAACAGCCAGTCCACGATCGGCTCGAGCGAGGGGACCATGCGGATGCCGGCCGCCAGACCGAGCGCGACGATCGAGGCGGCGAGCAGCATGGCGAGCACCAGCCGGTTGGTCATCCTCTGGAATTCGCGCGTCGCGCTCTCCAGTCCTCGGTGGTCCACCTTGATCGCGATCTCGCCGCGCTCGAAGCGGCCGAGCAGCCGCGCGGCGCGGCGCGGGAAGTCGGCGCCGAGCTCGGCGGCCTCGACCGCCGCCATGCCGGCGCGGCGGGCCAGGGCGGCGGGGGAGTAGCGCCGCCGCGCGAGCTTGCGAATGACCGGCGTCGAGAATTCCAGGTAGCGAAAGTCGGGATCCAGCGACAGCCCCAGCCCCTCGGCCATGTTGATCACGCGCAGGAGCTGCGCCAGCTCGCTCGGAAGCTGCAGCTTGTGGCGGAAGGCGATCGAGAAGAGTTCGTCGGTCACGGTCGCCGCGCTCAGGTCGCGGATCGAGGAGGAACCGTAGCGGCTGACCAGCCTGGCCAGGTCGCGCTCGAACGAAACGCGATCGGCGCGCGCGCCGGCGACCCCCAGCGCGTACAGCTCTTCCGCCAGCGCCTCGGCGTCCTCGCGAACGCCCGCGAGCATCGCGGCCATGAGATGCCGCTGCGTGGACTCGCTGATCCGCCCGACCATGCCGAAATCCACGACGGCCAGCGAGCCGTCGCGCTGCACGAAGAAGTTCCCGGGATGGGGATCGGCGTGGAAGAAGCCCAGCTCGAACACCTGGCGCAGGAAGAGCCGCACGGCGGTCTCGGCGAGCGCCCGCCGCGAGATGCCCAGCCGGTCGAGCCGCGCGGCGTCGGTGAACTTGATGCCGCCCACGCGCTCCATCGTGAGCACGCGCGTCGTGGTCAGCTCGTCGTGGACGCGCGGAATCCAGACGCGGCGGTCGTCGCCGAAGGCGATCCGCATCTTCGTCGCGTTCTGCCCCTCGCGCACGTAATCCAGCTCGTCGCGAAGCGTGGCCGCGAATTCCGCCATCAGCGGGCGAAGCTCGTAGTCGTGTCCCAGCGGGGTGTGGACCTGCACCCATTCGACGGCCTGGCGCAGGATCTGGAGATCCTGGTCCACCTGCTCGACCACGCCAGGCCGGCGCACCTTGATCACGACCGGCGTGCCGTCGCGGAGCAGCGCCTCGTGCACCTGGCCGATCGACGCCGACGCCAGCGGCTGCGGCTCGATCCAGGCGAACGAAGCAAGCTTCGGCCCGGGGAGGTCCTCCATGAGGATGCGGCGAATCTCTTCGAACGGAACGGGCGGTGCCGAGTCTTGGAGTTTCGACAGCTCCGCGATCACGTCGGGAGGGAGGAGATCGGCGCGCGTGCTCAGCATCTGGCCGAGCTTGATGAAGGTGACGCCCAGCTCGCCGAAGGCGACGCGCAGCCGCTCGGCCTGGGATCGCACTTCGCCGTTCCCGCCGTCCTTGCCGAAGCGGGGAAGGAATCGGCGGAGCCCTGTCGCCTCGGCGATCGACTCGAGGCCGTTCGCGCCGAGAACGCGCGCGATGTGGCGTGTGCGCCGCA
>DASQJL010000096.1 GCA_035631035.1 Candidatus Binatia bacterium
TCCCTTGCCGAACGCGACCAGGTCGGGCGCCGCGTCCACCCCGTCCCGCTCCGCCAGGCGCGACCAGGCGAAGAGCGCGCCCGTCCGCCCGAAGCCGGTGAGCACCTCGTCGGCGATCCAGAGCGCGCCCGCCTCGTCGCACCGCGCGCGGATCCGCGCGAGCCACCCCTTCGGAGGCACCGCCGCCGCGAGCCCGGCCGCGGGGACCGTCTCGGCCAAAAGCGCCGCCGCCGTCTCCGCCTCTTCGAGGGCCGTTTCCGCGCAGGCGAGGCCGCACGAGGGATAACTTAGTCCCCGGAAACAGCGCGCGCAGTGGGCGGCCGGGCCGAAGGCGCGCTCCGGAAGCCAGGGCTGGTAGGGCGAGCGCCGCGCCGGCCAGCCGGTCGCGTCGAGTGCGGCGAGCGTGGAGCCGTGGTAGTGGCCCGAGAGGGAAAGGATGGCGCGCCGGTCGGCGGCGCCGCGCTCGCGCTGCCACCACCAGGCGACCTTGATCGCGATCTCCACCGCTTCGCTTCCCGATGTGGCGAGAAGGACGCGCGTAAACGGCGGCCCGGCGGCCCGAAGCAGCTCCTCCCGGTAACGCGAGGCGGGTTCGCTGTCGAAGAGGGAGGGGCGGGCGTGCGGCAGGCTGGAGGCGGCCTCCGCCATCGCGGCGCTCAGGTCGGGACGCGTGTAGCCCAGCTGCATGCAGAAGGCGCCCGAGGTGGCGTCCAGGTATCGGCGCCCCTCGGAGTCCCAGACGCGCATCCCTTCGGCGCGGACCAGCTTCGGCCGCGGCGGATGCGGCGTGCGCGGGTGGCGCCTCGTGCTCACGTCGGGAGGATGCCAGCGAACGGCGCCGGATGCCAGCCCTCGCGGCGGCCGGGCCCTTTCCAGGTCGCCGGGCCCCGCCCGAAGGGACGAACCGCTAGCGCGAAGAGGCCTCGGACGAAGAGGTGGCGGTCACGCGCGCGGCCGCCTGCTCCAGCGCGGAGGCGCGCTCGTGCCCCAGGCGGAAGGCGGAGGCCAGCAGGAGGCAGCTCTCGGCGCGGGTGAGGCGATGGTCGGACCGGGCGAGCGCCTCGACTCCGGGATCCAGCCGTGCCGCGGGCGCGACCGGAACGACCACCGCGCGCTTCACGCGCCTGTGGGAGCGGCCGTGCATCGCCTTCGCGGCGCGGAGCGCCCGCGCGTACTCCGCCTCGGCGGCCTTCCGGCGCGCCGCGGTCTCCGCGAGCGCGGCGGCGCGCGCCTGGCGGTCGGCCCGCTCGGCGGCCTCGCCGCCGGCGAACACGCGATTGAAATCGGAGCTCAGCTCCTGCCGCTCGAACGAGGCGAGGTTCTGCCCGCGCGCGGCGGAGATGTCGAGACAGCGGAGCAGGAGCTCGAGCGCCTCGGAGCGGGTCAGGGCGTCGTCCGACCGTTCCGGGCCCTCCGCCTTCAGGACGGCCGTCCCGGCGGCGCCGAACAGGGAGGCAAGCGCCCGGCAGAAGTCGCCCCGCGTGATCGCGTCGTCGGGTTCGAAGCGGCTCCCCTCGCCCGCCAGGATGCCGTCGCGGCAGGCGGCCAGGGCGTAGCGCGTTTCCCACCCGCGCGGATCCAGGTCCTCGAAGCGGCGGACGTGATGCTCCAGAAACGCGACCGGGTCGACCGTGGCGAGCAGCGCGAAGGTGCGGTCCTGGACGGTCGCGTTCTCCGCTTCCTCGGGGTCGAAGTCGTCGCCGGCCGAGGGGGCGGGCTCGGCGCTTCGGATCTCGAGGTGGAGGTGGGGCGACGAGGCGCGTCCGGTGTTTCCGACCTGCGCGATGACCTGGCCCGCGGCGACCGCGTCGCCCCCGCGGACCCGGATCGAGCCGGACTTCAGGTGGCCGTAGAGCGAATGCACGATCTGTCCGTCGGGGAGCGTGTGGCGGATCACGACGTAGTTGCCCCATCCCGTGCGCCACCGCGTCGTGGTCCGGTACCGCGTCACCCACCGGGTCACCCGCTTCCTCTTCACGACCCGGGTCACCTTGACGTTCTTCGCGCTCCGCTCCCGGATCATCGCCCGCGCATCGGCCACCACGACGACCCCCGAAGCGACCGCGCGGACGGGCGATCCGCCGTGTCCGCACGAAAGATCCACCCCCTGGTGGGTGCGCTGCCCGTGCTTTCCGTCGCGCACGACGAGATAGGAATCGGAGATGGTGAAGCCCGCGGACTCGCCCGGATGGGCTTGGGTGAAGTCGAGCTCGTCGCCGACGGGGTAGACGAAGGCGCCGGCGATCGGCTCGGCGCGCGATGCGGCGTTGGAGGAGGCGGCGTGGTCGGCCGCGAGCGCCGCGGGTGGAACGCAGGCAGCGAAGCCGACCGACGCGGCGACGAGAATGAGCGCGGCCCGAAGCGTGACCCGCGAGGGCGTCCCGCGCCCCCGGTCACGAGCGGCCGGCGTTCTCGTGCGCCGCGCCGGCGGCAACCCTATTGGTTCTCCACGGCGGGGTCGAGATCGCGATGGAGCGCGAAGCGGATGGTCCAGTCGAGAATCCGCTTGGCTTCGGCGAACCGAAGGGCGTTGCTGGGCGCTCCCAAGACGACAGCCGTGATTTCCGTTCCGGTCGGTGCCTGGATATTGGTGGCGAGGCAGTAGCCCGCTTCCTGGATGAACCCGGTCTTGCCCGCCGTGACGCGCCACTTGCTGCGCAGGAGCCGGTTCGTGTTGATCAGGAGGTGCAGGCGGCGGTTGGACGTGAAGGTGTACTGCTCCTTCTGCATGATCGTGCTGACGATCTCATTGCTGGCGGCGGCGCGCAGGAGCTTGGCCACGGCCTGGGCGGTGGCGACGTTCTGCTCGCTCAGTCCCGTGGGCTCGACGAAGCGCGCGCCGGAAAGGCCGAGAGAGTCGGCCTTCACGTTCATCCGCCGCACGAACTCGCTGCGGTCGAGACCGCAGGTGCGCGCGAGCGCCTTGGCGGCCACGTTGTCGGACGACATGAGCATGGCGTGAATCAGGTCGCGCACCGTGATCTCCTCGTGCGGACGGATGTGCGAGCGGCTGGAATTGCGAACGTCTTCCGGAAGGACCTCGACGACGCGGTCCCAATCGGGCGTGGTATCGAGCAGCACCAGGGCGCTGACCAGCTTGGTCAGGCTGGCGATCGGATAGACCCGTTCGGGATTCTTCTGGAAGAGCACCTGGCCGCTGGCGTCCTCGACGTAGGCCGCTTTGACGTGGAGCCGGGGGATGCCGTAGGGGGTGATCGCCGGGAGACGGAGCATGGCGACCTGGCGCCGCCGGCGAACCCTCAGCCGGTGGCGGGCCGACCTGGCGGCCGTCGCGCTGATGCGCGCCCGCCGGGAAGACCGCGAGGAGCGGGCAGCCGCGGAGGCATCACCGGTCTCGGCAACAAGCCCAAAAGCAATTGCGACACAGGCGATTACAGCGATCTTTCGAAGGCGGTGCGGAGAAGTCATAGCTCGGTCTGCCCTCATCCGTGAGTTACTCCCTGAATGACGGTTGGTGGAGAGACGGGGAAGGCGCCTCTCTCAGGGTTATCGGATGCGGCAGGCAGAACTGAAGGGGAAGTTCTAGCCTGACGGGCTCGGAAGCCCCTACTGGACAAGATAATAGCATGGGTCCTGCCATCCTGTCTACCGGGCGGTTGCATCGGAGCACGGAATGAAGAAACGCGGCGCGCGTGGGTGGCGCGCGCCGCGTCATTCTCATGCGGTACAGTCCCTTACGGCCCCTCGCGTCTCAGGCCGTTCCGCTCCTAATCGTCGTCGTCGCTGTCATTGTCCTTCGAGCGGTCGTTGTCATGATCGTCATCGTGCCCGTTCGAACGCTGCAGTTCCTGCCGCAGGGACTGGATCTCCTGCCGGAGCTCCCGGAGCTGGTCCCGGAGGTCCCGGATCTGCTGCTGAACGTCCCGGTCCTCCATCTGGGGCGGCATCGGGTGGTCGTCGTTGCTCGGGAACCGGAGGTTGGGCATGCCCATCCCCGGCATCCCCTGCGGCCGCTCGCCCAGCTGGACGTTGACCGTGCGGAGCGAGCCCGAGCGCCAGAGCGTGATGCGGGTCCGGCTGCCCGGCGAGAGCCCGCGCACGACCTTGATCAGGTCCTGGGAGCTTTCGATCTTCTCGCGGTCCACTTCCGTGATCACGTCGCCGCGGCGGACCCCCGCCCGATCCGCGGGACTGTCCTCCTCGACGCGGCTGACCAGGGCGCCCTCGTCGGTCGGAAGGCTGCGCGCCCGCTGGAGCGCGCGCGTGACGTCCTGGACCTGCACGCCCAGATAGCCGCCCTGCGCGTCGTCGCCGCCATAGATCCGGACCGTGCCCTGCCGGCCGTTGTCGGTATTGTCGTCGTCGTCGTCATCCGCCCGCGCCGCCACCGGGGCGGTCAGGAGGGTGAGCGCCAGGCCGAGAGCCGCGAGGCTCCAGACCGGCCGCATGAACCGAGGCAATCTCATCGTGTTCCTCCGTAGCGAAAAATAGGGATGGGGTTGCGCCGCGCCTCACTCCGGTCTACCGCGAGGACCGGCCGAAGTTCCCGCCCTTCCTTGGACGGTGGAACTAGTTGGCCGGTTGGAGCCGGAATGTCGAGCAGCCCGCCTTTCCGATGAAGGCGCCGATCGGACCACACGGCGCGCGAAGCGCGGGCGACAGGTCGCGGAGGGCGAAGTTGCCGTGCTCCGCGTCGCAGAAGAGCGGGTCCCCGACCCACGTGTTGACGGAGGGGAGCGCGCCGATGGCCCCTCCGGACGGATCCCAGATGAGGTTGCAGTCATATCGAGGAGACGTCTGCAGCCCCGTCACGGCGCGCTGACCATGATCCACCACAAAGATGTTTTTGCGCACCTCGGGAGAGACGTCGGTGAAGAAGAGGGTGGCGCCGTCTCCCTTGACCCTGTTCACGAAGAACGTGTTGCTCTGAAGCACCGGATTGACGTTGTTCATGCCGCGCCCGGCAATCCCCATCGCCGCGGAGGCCGAGAGCGCCGAATTCTGGTTGAAGAGGCAGAGTCCCACGTTCATGCGCGAGTGATCGCACTGGATCGCGCCGGCCGTTCCGGCCTGATTCCTCTCGAACGTCGACCGCGAGACGTTGAACTCCGAGCCGCCCGCGATGCCCATCGCGCCTCCCGCCACGTCGGAGCTGTTCTCCTTGAAGGAGCAGCTCACGACGGTTCCCTGGCTCGAATCCTCGGCGGCGACGGCGCCGCCGATGGAACCGACCGCCCGGTTCCGCTCGAACACGAGGTTGCGGAGGGGGATGAGGAGCCGCGTATGGCTGAGCGAGATCGCGCCCCCTTCGTGCCCCTCGTTGTCGTAGAACTTCGATTCGAAGACACCCACCACCGAGTTGTTGGCGTCGATGGCGCTCCCCTTGTTCTCCCGCAGGGTGCAATTGCCGATGGCGACCCCTTGCGAGTCCCAGATGGAGACGGCCGACTCCCAGTTGCCCGTGAAGACGCAGTTGGAAATCTGCACCATGCTGTCGCGAAGGCAGTAGATGCCGCCGCCGCTGTTCGAGTGGCCTCGCCGGATCGTGAAGCCCACGATGCTCATGCCGGTGACCCCCTCGACATGCAGGACCCGAACGCTGTCCCTGCCGTCGAGCGTGGTCTTCTCGGCGCCCCCCAATGCGTAGAGCACGATCTTCTTCCTTACGGTGAACGGCCCCCGGTAGACGCCGGGAGCGACCCAGACCGTGTCACCCGGCGCCGCCGCGTCGATCGCCGCCTGCAGCGTCTTGTGCTGGCGGGGAACGGGGCGTCGCTTGGCCGGGGCGTGGCGCGGCGCGGCGGCCGTCAGAACGAGCGCGAGCAGAAGGAGCACGGCGAGCGCGGTCGCGCTCGAGGCGCGGCTCTGGCGGCGGAGCGGATGCGTCGCACGGCGCCTAAGGGCCAACCGCGCTCCCCGGGGCCGTGACCGACCCCGCCACCACCAGGGCGTAGCCGGAGGCGGGGCGCAGGTAGGCGCGCGCCGCCGCGGCGGCCGCCTCGCGCGTCACGCCGCGCACGATCGAAGTGTAGCGCTCGATGTAGTCCAGCCCCAATCCATAGACCTCCGCCGCCACCAGCTGCGAGGCGACGCCGGCGTTGGTCTCGAGACGAACCGGGAACACCCCGGTCAGATAATCCTTCGCGTCCTCCATCTCCGCGTCGGTCGGCCCCTGCTCCGCCATGCGGCGCACCTGCTCGAGGATGCTCGCGACCGCCCGGTCGGCGTTCGCGGGATTCGTCCCGGCGCGGATCGAGAGCGGCCCCGCGCCGATGCCGGCCGCGAACGAGGAATAGACCCCGTACACCAGCCCCTGCTCGTCGCGCAGGCTGTTCATGAGCCGGCTGGAGAGCGAGCCCCCGCCGAGGATGTAGTTCATCACCATCGCCGCGTCGTAGTCGGGCGCGGTGCGGGGAATGCCGGGCACCGCGTAGACGACGTCGGTCTGCGATTTTCCCCTCATCGGCACGCGCAGCTCGAGCGTCGTCGCCGGGGCCGCCGCCTTCGGAACCTGGAACGGCGGCACCGGATCGAGCTTGGCCCATCCGCCGAAGGCGGCCCGCACCAGCTCCAGCGCGCGCTTGGGATCGACGTCGCCGACCAGGACCAGGATCGTGTTGTTGGGGCCGTAGTGGCTTCGGTGGAACGACGCCAGATCCTCGCGCGTGATCGCGCGGAGCGTGCTGTCGGTGCCCATCGGGTTCACGTGGTAGGGGTGCCCCTCGGGATACAGGAGGCCGTTCGCCCGGCGCGCCGCCACGCTGGCCGTCGAATTCTCGGCGACCTGGTAGTCGGTGATCCGCTCCGCGCGGATCTTCTCCATCTTGTCCGCGGGGAAGGCGGGGTGCTGGAGGGCGTCGGCGAGCACGTCGAGCACCGTCGGGAGATCAGCGGAGAGCATCGTGGCCGAGATCGAAACCGTCTCGGACCCGCCGTCGAACGAGAGGTGGGCGCCCGCGCCCTCGATCGTCTCGGCGGTCTGGAGCGCCGTGCGCTTCGCCGTGCCCTGATCCAGCATCGCGGCGGTGAATCCGGCCAGCCCGCTCCGATCCGGCGGATCGTAGATGCCGCCCGCCTTGACGAGGCCCTGGAGGGAGATGGTCGGATTCGCCGGGTTGTTCCGCACGATCAGCGTGAGCCCGTTGGGGAGAACCGTGCGGTCGGGAGCCGCCCCGTGCATCACGCCGGCCGGCATGGCGGCCGCGCCCGGAGCGGCCGCACCCGTCCCACGCTCGTCCCGAGCCGCGGAGGCGGGAAGGCCGGGGAGCGCGCCGGCCGCCTCGTCGGGTCGGTAGTGGTCGACCCACCGCGAGGGGCCCGCCGCTCCGGCCGCCTCGGCGGGAGCGCCGTTCCCGGCCTCGGCCTGGTCTTCCGGCGTCGGGTCGTACCAGCCCACCGTGCGCGAGTTCTCCGTGAGATAGGTGCGCGCCACCCGCATCAGGTCCTCGGCGGTGACCGCGCGGACCCGCTCCACATAGGTGTCCAGATAGCGCCAGGAAGCCACGGTGTTGTAGTACCCCAGCTGCTGCGCCAGGCTCCGGATCGAATCCTTGGAGTAGATGAACGAGGCCTCGACCTGCTTCTTCGCCCGCGCGAGCTCCTGGGGCGTGACCGGCTGGGTCTTGAGCCGATCGACCTCGGCGAGGAGTCCCGCTTCCAGGCGGTCCAGCTCGACCCCGGGCGCCGCCGTCGCCTGCGCGTTGAAGAGGAGCGGGTCGTGGCCGTTGTCGTTGCTCGCGTCCACCTCGGCCGCGAGCTTCTTCTCCACCAGCGCCTGGTAGAGGCGCGAGGTCTGGCCGTGGCCCAGGATGATCCCGAGCACGTCGAGGGCGTAGGTGTCGGGATGCGTCACCGCGGGATTTCTCCAGGCCACGAGCAGGTAGCGGGTGTCGCCCGGCTTCCGGATCTTGAAGCGGCGCTCACCCATCTGCGGCGGCTCCACCGTGGTGACCGGCGGCGGCTCGGTTCCCTTCGGGACCGCTCCGAAGTACCGCTTCACCATCGCGAGGGCGGCCGGCGCGCTCACGTCGCCGACGACCACGACCGTCGCGTTGTTCGGCATGTAGTGGCTCTTGTAGTAGTCGCGGATCTGCTCCGTGCGGATCTGCTCGACGTCGGTGCGCCAGCCGATGGTGGGCCAGTGGTAGGGGTGCGCCTTGAAGGCCTGCGCCATCGCTTCGAGATAGAGGGCGCGATGCGGATTGTCCTCGTTCCGCTCCAGCTCGGAGCGGACGACGGTCATCTCCAGGCGGTGCTCCTCGTCGGGGATCGTCGCGTGAATCATGCGGTCCGCCTCGATCTTCATCGCCATCTCCAGGCGGTCGCTCGCAAGGACCTCGAAGTAGGTCGTGTAGTCGAGCGACGTGCCCGCGTTGAACGTGGCGCCGTTCTTCTGGAGCAGCCGGGAGATCTCCCCCTTGCCGTAGGTGGGCGTCCCCTTGAACATCATGTGCTCGAGCAGATGGGAGATGCCGGTGATGCCGGCGCTCTCGTTCCGGGAGCCGACCTTGTACCAGACCATGAAGGCCGCCACCGGCGCCGTGTGAACCTCCTGGATCAACACCGTGAGCCCGTTGTCGAGGGTCGTCTCGAGCACGGGCGACTTCGCCGCTGGGGCTGTCATGGAACGTTTCCCTTTAGAAGTGGCGCCGGCGGAAGCCGGCGGTGCCTGGATCGCCGTGAATGCGAGCAGGGAGAGGAGAAGTCCCGCTCCGCAAAGCCGTGGTGTGGCGCTCGGTCGAACGTTCGAAACCTGCCGCATTCCATCCTCCCGGGCGCCGCAGCGCTCAAGCGTAGCATGGGACGGCGCCGCCGCGGGCATCAGACCCGCGCCAGCGCCGCGACGCACTCGATGTGCGCGGTGTGCGGAAACATGTCGACCGGCCGGACCCACGAGAGCCGATACCGTTCTTCGCAGAAGAGCGCGAGATCGCGCCCCAGGGTCGCCGGGTTGCACGAGACGTAGACGAGGCGCGGCGCGCCCATCTCGATCAGCCGCCGCGCCACGGCGGGATGGAGTCCCGCGCGCGGGGGGTCGACGAGCACCGCGTCCGGGGAGCCGCGCTCCTCGCGCAGCGCTTCGGCGGCTTCCGCCCGCACGAACCGGACGTTTTCGATCCCGTTCCGTTCGGCGTTTCGCCGCGCGTCGCGCACCGCCGCCTCGGAGGACTCGATGCCGACCGCTTCCCGGGCACGGCGCGCGATCGGCAGCGTGAAGGTGCCGGTCCCCGAATAGACGTCGAGCACCCGCTCGTCGCCGCGAAGCTCCAGCCCCTCCATCGCGGTTTCCAGCAGGCGCTCCCCCTGTTCGGTGTTGGTCTGGAAGAAGGAGGCGGAGGAGATCTCGAAGACGAGATCCCCCAGGCGCTCCTCGATGCGGTCCCGCCCGGCAAGCACGCGCTCCTCCTCGCCCACCGCGATCTGCGCTTTCCGCCGCGTCAGGTTCAGCACGACGCTGGCGATCGACGGGAAGCCGGCGGTGATCCGCTCGGCGAATCCCGCGAAGGAGGGGTGCGGCGCCGAGGCGACCAGATTCACCATGACCTGCCCCGTACGGATCCCCTCGCGCACGGCGAGGAATCGGAGGAGTCCCGTGTGGCGGCGCGTGTCGTAGGGCTCGAGCCCTTCGGAGCGCGCCCAGGCGCGGGTCTCCGCGACGATCTCGCTCGCGACCGGCCGGGCGATGTGGCAGCGGCCGAGGTCGAAGCTCCGGTCGAAGAACCCGCGGCGATGCAGCCCCAGCGTGAGCGCGCCGGAGGCGTCGCTGCCGAAGGAGAACTCCATCTTGTTCCGGTAGTGGAAGCGCTCCGGCGCCGGGACCACGGGGCGCACGGCGGCCGTGAGGCCCCCCAGGTGGGCGAGGCACTCCTCCACCTGCCGCTCCTTGTGGCGGAGCTGCTCCGCGTAGTCGAGGTCCTGGAAGCGGCACCCGCCGCAGATCGGCACGTGCTCGCAGCGCGGCGTCACGCGCGCGGGGGAAGGACGGAGGACCGCCTCGGCCCGCGCCTCGGCGTACTGGCGCTTTCGGCGGAAGACGGTGGCGGCGACGCGGTCCCCCGGCAGCGCGTTCTCGACGAAGATCACGAAACCGTCCACCTTCGCGAGCGCCGCTCCTCCGAAGGCGAGCCCGGTCACCTCCAGCTCCAGCCGGTCGCCTCGCCGGACGGTCGCGGCGGGGCTCGGGCGGGGGCCGGAATCGGCGAATTCCTGTGCCGGGACGGGATCGACTTCGGGGGTCACCTGGGAGCCCTCGCGGTGGGTCACGCCGAGGAGTTTACACCAAGCTCGAAGCCCAAGAACGGGCTTAGGGTAGCCCGTCCGGGGGCCGATAGGAGACGCATGCCAATTCTCCCCCGCCGGACCGCCGCCGCGGCGCTCCTCCTGGTCCTCGGCTCGGCCTCTCTCGGGCGCGCGGCCACCATCGAGGGCGCCGTGACCCTGACGCCGGCCGATCTCTCCTTCCGCGGCGGGATGAAGCCGGGCGCCTACATCGGGCAGCTCAGCGGAAGCATGGCGCGGATGGGAACGTCCGATCCGTCCGATACGACCTACGGCGTCGCCTATCTCGCCGACCTCGCCGACACCGCCGGGATCTCGACGAGCCCGGCGCTCCTCGACCAGAAGGGGCAGCGGTTCATCCCGCGGATCCTCGCGGTCGTGGCGGGGCAGGCGGTGGATTTCCGGAACAGCGACAACATCTTCCACAACGTGTTCTCCTATTCGCCTCCCAAGAAGTTCGACCTTGGCCGTTATCCGCGCGGAAGGTCGAAGCGGCTGACGTTCCAGAAGCCGGGGCTGGTGCAGGTCTACTGCGACATCCACTCCGACATGCGCGCCGACATCGTCGTCGCGCCCAGCCGCCGGTTCGGCTACGTGGACGCCCTGGGGCGGTTCCGCATCGAGGATGTTCCGGAAGGGAAGCACACCGTCGTCGTCTGGCTGCCCCGGCGCGGCGAGCGGAGCAGCGACGTCGACGTGCCCGCGAACGGGACCGCCGCCCTGGCGATCGGGGCCGAGTGAGCGGAGGCGTTGCCGGAATGAACGTCGACGCCCCGGGCGTGACACCGCGACCGCGGATCTCGCTGCTCCTCAAGATCACCGTCCTCACCTCCCTTCCGATTCTCGGCATCATGATGGCCGCGCTCCTCCTCGTGAACCATCGCCTGGCGGGAGAGGTGAACCGGAACGTGGCCGCCGACCTCCAGCGCGCCGCGCTCGCCTTCGAGAACCAGATGGAGCGGGAGGGGGAGAACCTCGAGCGCGTCGGCGTGGTCGTGGCGCGCGATCCCAAGTTCTTCGCGCTCCTCACGCTTCCGCGCGGAGACCGGAAGGACGCCGACTTCCAGGCCACGCTGCTCGGCGTGGCGCGGGACTTCCAGCACGACGCCGAGGCGCCGCTCTTCGACGTGACCGACGAGCACGGGACACTGCTCGCGAGGGCCGGGCAGGGCGACGATGCCGCCGGCAGAGCTCCCGGCGCGGGCGCCGACCGGTCCCGATGGCCGCTGGTGCGCGAGGCGCTGGCGGGGCGCGCCGCGCGGGGATATCTGGTGGAAGGGGAGCGCGCCTACCGCGTGGCCGTGGTCCCCATCGTCGTGGATGGCGCGCTCGCTGGCACGCTGACCCTGGGGCGCACCATCGACGCCGCGCTGGCCGAGCGCCTCAAGGCGACCACGCGCAGCGACGTGGTCTTCGTCGTGAACGGAACCGCCTCGATCCGCACGACGCTCCGGAGCTCCCTGGCCGGGCGGCTCGCCGCGCTTCCCCAGAGCCCGGGCGTGGTCCAGGTGGCCGACGGCGAGCATCGCTTCCTCGCGCTCGCCGGCCGGCTGGAAGGGCCGACCGCCGGCGGACGTGTCGGCTTCGCGCTCCTTCGGTCCCTGGACCAGGAGACCGCGGTCCTCGGACGCGTGGGCCGCGAGCTCACGATCGCGGGCGCGGCGCTCATCGTGGTCGCCCTCCTCGTCGGCATTCTCGTCTCGACCGGCGTGACGCGGCCCGTCCGGCGGATCGTCGAGGCCGCGAACGCGATGCGCGGCGGAAACTACGACCTTCCCCTCGACATCCGGTCGGCCGACGAGATGGGGACGCTGGCCGCCCATTTCGAGGCGATGCGCGCGGCGCAGCGCCACGAGATCGAGCGCCTCGAGGAGATCGACCGCATGAAGTCCGACTTCATCGCGATCGCCTCCCACGAGATCCTGACCCCGGTCACCACGATCCGGGCGTTCGCCGACCTCATGGGCGAGGGGGCCGCCGCGAACGACACCGAGCTGCAGCGGGAAGGGTTCCGGGCGATCCGCGAGGCCGCGGGGTCGCTGACGCGGCTGGCGCGCGACCTCACGAACATGTCGCTGATCGACCGCAAGCGCCTTCCGCTCCGGCTCGCTTCCGCCGACCTGGGCCTCGTCGCCGAGGAGGTGGCGGTGCGGACCATCGCGCTCGCCGCCGAGCGGCGCCAGGCCGTCTCCCTGTCGATCGAGCCCGAGCTGCTCCATCCCCGCGTGGACGCGGACTACCTGAGGCAGGCGCTGACCAACATCGCCCAGAACGCCGTGCGCTTCACGCGCGACGGCGGCTCGATCGAGATCGGTGCCCGCCGGAACGGCGCGGCCATCGAGATCTACGTCGCCGACTCGGGCATCGGGATCTCGAAGGACGACTTCGAGCGCATCTTCTCGAAGATCGTGGAGCTGAAGGACGTGAACCTGCACTCCTCGGGAACGACGGAGTTCAACTCCTCGGGACTCGGCCTGGGCCTCTCCATCGCCCGCGGCATCGTGGAAGCGCACGGCGGCGAGATCCGGGTGGAAAGCGAGCTGGGGCGCGGGAGCACGTTCACGATCTCGATTCCGGCCGAGGGATCGCTGGACCAGGCCGCATAGGTCAACCGGCCAAGACAGATGTCGTAAATTCTAGACTACACGCCTAATCCGCTGCACTTCCGCAAGATAACGAATCGCTCCCCGAATCGTCAATTACAGGCGACAGATCCTGGTCCGTAGAGGTACCCGGGGATCTCGTTTTGCATGCTCGGCATGTGCCTGGCATATAGCAAGTTGTAGCCCCAATTCGACGGGGCCGTGCAAATGGCACGGCGGCTGCTCAAGCATGTCTCCGTCGAGGCACTCGCAGACCGCGAGCGACGCAAACCGAAAACCCAAACCAACATGGGGTGTGAGATGGAAGCTCTCCTTCTGATCGCGTTCGTGATTTCGATGTTCGGTGACGGCGGCGGCAAGGCCGGCTGGTAAGCAGCTCGATCCCAAGCGCAGCTCCAACGCAGCGGACCCCAACCCAAGAGAGGAGGTGGAACAGTGGCAACTCTCCTTCTGATCGCTTTCATCGTGGCGCTCGGAAACACGGACGGAGGTAAGGCAGGTTGGTAAGCGGTAGCGCCGCAACGTAGCGGCGCCGTCCGCAGGGAAGGGCGAACCCCTGTGGGCGCTTGAGCGGACCGATGGGCCATCGGAAGTAGCCCCCCTGGTGGCCCGTCGTTTCGCGTTCGGTGGCGGAATGGAATCCAGGGGGGCGGCTGGCCAGCGGCGGGGGCGTATGATACCGTGGCCGGTCGTCTCCCAGCCACCGAACACGCACCGCGAAAAAGGGGCGCCGCCGTTGAGCAAACGTACCGCAGCCGAAATCGGGCTGATGCTGCAATGCGATGTCCCCTCCGAAATTCCGGTGCTCCCTCTCATGAGCACCATCGTCTTTCCCCTCGGCGTCACCTCCATCCAGGTCCGGATCGAGCAGTCCAAAGCCCTCCTTCGCGACCACTCCGACCCCGACACGCTCGTGGCCCTGGTCTACAGCCCGGCCAAGCGGGAGGAGGAGATCCGGCCGGAAGACCTGAGCCGGGTGGGACTCTCGGCCCGGGTCATTCGCATTCTCAACCTCCCCGGCGGAAACGTGCAGGTGACGCTGGAGGGATTGCGCCGGGTCGCCGTCGAGGAGTTCCTGCGCGTGGAGCCCTACCTGGTCGCCCGAGTCACCTGCCCCGAGGAGCCGGTCCGGGACCCCGAGCAGGTGCACACCCTGATCCAGCGCATCCTGAAAGCGCTGCGGACTCTGTCTCAGGTGGACTCGGGCTACCCGGCCGAGCTGGACAACATCTTCAGCATGAACCTGGGAGACCCCGGGCTCTTCGCCGACACCGTTGCCTCGATCGTCCGCTTCCCGCTCGAGACCAAGAAGCGGGTGATCGAGGCGCTCGATGTCCAGGAGCGCCTCTCCCTGGTGGCCGAGGCGATCGACTCCGAGATCGCGCGCCTGAGCGTGGCCGAGGACGTCGTCCGGCGCACCAGCGCCCAGATGGAGAAGACCCAACGCGAGTTCTTCCTCCGCCAGCAGCTGATGGAGATCCGCCGGCTCCTGGGCGAGGACGACCCCCAGGAGATGCTGGTCCGCCAGATCCTGGACCGTTCGGACAGCCTGGCGCTCCCCTCCCACGTGCGGTCGGTGGTCCAGGAAGAGGCGAGCCGTCTCCGCCTCCTGCCTCCCACCGCGCAGGAGTCGGGAGTGATCCGGAACTACGTCGAGTGGGTCCTGTCGCTCCCCTGGACGCGCGACAAGCCGCACGACATCCGGCTGGAGGACGTGCAGCGCCGGTTGAACGAGGAGCACTTCGGCCTGGAGAAGGTGAAGGAGCGGATCCTCGAGTACTTATCCGTCCTCAAGCTGAAGAACGACATGCACGGTCCCATCCTCTGCTTCGCGGGACCCCCCGGCACCGGCAAGACCTCCCTCGGCGCCTCGATCGCGCGCGCGATGGGGCGCTCGTTCGTGCGGATGAGCGTGGGCGGCGTGCGCGATGAGGCCGAGATCCGCGGGCACCGGCGCACCTACGTCGGATCCCGCCCCGGGAAGATCCTCCGATCCCTTCGCGACGCGCGCTCCTCCAGCCCCGTGTTCATGATCGACGAGATCGACAAGCTGGGGCACGACTCCGACGGCGACCCCGCGTCGGCGCTGCTCGAGGTGCTGGACCCGGAGCAGAACCAGCACTTCGTGGACCACTTCATCGAGATCCCCTTCGACCTCTCCGATGTCCTCTTCATCACGACGGCCAACGTGCTCGACTTCATCCCCGGCGCCCTCCTCGACCGGTTGGAAGTGATCACCATCCCCGGCTACATGGAGGAGGAGAAGCTGGAGATCGCGCGGCGCCACCTGGTGCCCCGGGAATCGAAGGAGCATGGGCTGGCCGCGACCGACATCGCTTTCGACGACGCGGCGCTGATCAAGATCATCCGCGAGTACACGCGCGAGGCGGGCGTGCGGCAGCTGGAGCGCGCCATCGACACCTTCTGCCGCAAGGCGGCGCGGCAGCGCACGACCGGGTACACCGGCGACTGGCGCTTCTCGGTCGCGGACGTCGAGCCGATCCTGGGCCCTCCCTACATCGTTCCCGACGTGGCGGAGGGGCACGCCGAGGTGGGCGTGGCCACCGGCCTCGCCTGGACGGCGACCGGTGGAGACCTGCTCCTCATCGAGGCGCTCAAGATGCGCGGCGCCGGGCGCGTCATCGTGACCGGACAGCTCGGCGACGTGATGAAAGAGTCGGTGCAGGCCGCCCACTCCTACGTTCGCGCGCGCGCGGAGCTGCTCGGGATCAACCCGCAGCTGTTCGACGACTACGATCTCCACATCCATTTCCCGGAGGGAGCGGTTCCCAAGGACGGTCCCTCGGCTGGGATCACGATCGTGATGGCGATCGCTTCGGCGCTGGCCGAGGCGCCGATCCGAAACGACGTGGCGATGACGGGAGAGGTGACCCTCCGCGGCAAGGTGCTCGCCGTGGGCGGACTCAAGGAAAAGGTCATGGCCGCCTATCGCGCGGGGATCAAGACGGTCGTCTTCCCCGCGGACAATCAGAAGGACCTGGTCGAGATTCCCGAGTCGATCCGCTCCAAGCTCACCTTCGTCGCGGTGAGCACCGTGGACGAAGTCTTCCAGCACGCTTTCGCCGGCGTGGCCGAGCGGATCGCCCAGCTCGAGGCGCGGCGCAAGGCGCGCGAGGCGCTCAAGGCGAGGAAGGGGAAGGCGGCGAAGGAGAAGGCGGCGCGGCGGAGCAACGGCAAGGCTCCGCGACGCGCGCGCCTCCCCAAGGCTGCGGGCGCCACGCAGGACGGCAAGCCGGCGCGCGGTAAGAACGGCCGGAACGGACCGGCGTCGCGCCCGCCTCATCGTTCCCGGTAGCTGCCCGCGTTTCACGACGGCCGCGCGCCCGCCGCGCGCCGCCGCCAGGTTCACCGGACCGACGTCACCGCGCGGGCGCCTCCACGGATCGCCCTCCCACCGATTCGAGCACGATCCAGGTCGAGAGGATGACGAAGGTCGCCCGGACGTCCGCGCCGGGCGCCGCCACGAAGACCACCCACGCCTGGGCGGCCGCGAGCGCCACGAACGCCGCGGTCCGGAGCGCCGCGGCCCTTCCGTGTCTCAGGGCCGCGACGTAGATCGCGGCGCCGAGGAGAATGCCGTGGAAGGGCGCGACGCCCCAGGAGCGCGGCGCGGCGAGCGCGAGGGCCAGCCCCAGGGCCGCCGAAATCACGAGCATCGCGACACGCGGGGCCATGGGTCACTTGTCCCGGAGGAAGTCGGCGACGCAGGAGACGCCGCCGGCGGCCGCGCCGATGCCGCATCCGATCGCCGCGGCGTGGGGCGAGCCGGGCACCAGCTCTTCGGCGATGGTGGCGCCCGCGGCGCAGCCGGTCGGCATCCGCTGGGCGATGCAGTCGAACAGCTTGGTCCATTGCCGGCGCACCGGCGCCTGGTGCGCGCCTCCGGCAGGAAGGACCCACGCGTCGCCCGATCGCACCCAGGCGATCTGATTTCCCCACACGACGGAGTGGTATCCGATCTCGTCGGCGTTGGGCTCGCGGCCCATGATCATCTCCGCGAACTCGGCCGCCTGCTGATCGTTCCCCTCGGCCACGGAAACGAACACGGCGCGCGTCGGGTCGCCGTTCACCGCGAAGGGAAGAATGGTGAGTCCGAGCGGCCCCATGTCCTCGACCTCGCCGACGGCGCGCACCGCGAGATCGAATCGGGGCTTGAGTCCCGCGATCGGCGCCTGGCTCAGCGCGCGCTGAACCAGGGGATTCCTCCCCGCCGCCTGCACCGCGCCGGCGAGCGCGGCGGGCTCCCAGACCCAGCGCGCGCCGCTCACCTGCGGCGCGTCGGACGGCAGATCCGGCGCCGCGATCCGCCGCTCCCCCTTGTTCGAGCACGCGCTCGTGAGGAGGAGAAGCGGAAGGACCGCGGCCACTCCCGCGACCAGTCCGCGAGAGACTTCCAGGTGAACCCTTCTCATACGGCACCCCTTTCCTGTCGCGCGGCATGCGCGCGGAGTGGCGCCGAAGAGTGAAGAGGAGACGAGTGCGCGAGAGCAGAAAACGTTCCAGAGGAGGGAGGCGAACACGGACCCGCCCGGCCGGCGCGAGCGCGTGCGTCCTTGAGGTTGTGCCGGCAGTCGGCGGGAGACGCGGGACGCCGCGCGGGGCACGCGCGTCGGAGCCCTGACGGCGCCGGAGTCTAGGGGAGGATCGAGATCCGCTTTCCGAGCGAGACCTCGACGGCCTCGTCGGTGTCGTGCGTCCCTTCGGGAATGAGCCGCCAGATGCGCTCCACCCGCCCCTGGATGGAAAGGGCGGCATCGCCGAGGCCGGGCACGCGCAGGAAGGAGATCTGGAGCCGGCCGCCCGCGCGGTCCTCGCTGCGACCCTGCAGCTCGTAGTCGCGGGAGATGTACGAGAGGAAGGGTGTCACGAGGAGGCGGCTCGGCGACGCCTCCCAGCGCACTTCGAGGGTTCCCTGGATCGTCATGTCTCTCAAGTGGAGGTCGCGGTTTTCGTCGCGCTCGATGCCGCCCGAGATCGTGCTCGTCACGCGGCCCGGATGGCGCCGCATCGACACGACGGAGCCCGCGAGCACGCGGCGCTTCACGTTGACGCCCTTCTCGTCGTCGAAGGTCCCCACGTCGAAGCGCGCGGTCGTCCGTCCGCCCATCGGCTCCGATGCCGTGAATTCGGTGGCGAGCCGGGTCTGGGTGAAGTCGGTCTGCGATCCGGTCTGCCGGATGCGGATGATCGAGGGCGAGACCCAGCTGTCCTGGTTGAGCGAGAACGTGGCCCCGGCGCTCATCCGCTCGGCCGTGACCGGCGGCGCGCCCGAGGAGGCGTCTTCGGGGCGCTCGCGCCGATAGTTGGCGAAGGCCTTCCAGCGAAGGACCGGGCGGGCCAGGTCCACCGCGAACCCCTTGCGGTCGGAGATGGCGTAGGGGTTCAGGGCGGTGGCCAGCGAGGGCTGGTAGCGGAACGCCTCGGCGCGCGCCTGGAACCGCGCGACGGTCCCCGTGATCTCGCCCCGCGCCCCGGTGCGCGTGCGTCCGGTCTCCACGCCCGCGATCGTCCGGTGGCGCACGCTGGCGATGTCGGCGAGGAGGCTCCACCGCGCCAGGATCAGCGAGGCCGAGCCGCCGTAGATCACCCGCGCGTGGGTGGCCGTCTCCGCGCCGCCCGGGGTGGCGTCCTCGTGCGTGTAGCCGCCGTAGAGCGAGGCGCGCAGACGATCGGGCAGGAGCACGCGCGTGAGCCGCGCCGCGTAGAGATCGGACCGCGCGTCCCGAAGCGGGCCGCCCGCCGAGCGGGGGTGCGATTCGAGCGCCATGTAGCCCTCGAACGTGCCGAGGGTGGGGCTGGTGAGCATCGCCTGGGAGGCGCGGCGCGGAACCGGGCTCGCGAGAAGGGGCGCCCCCGAAGCGAGCGCGGGAGCCAGATCGCCCCATTCCACCGCGGCGTGCGTCGACTGGTACCGCGCCAGGAATTGCTCCGGCGACGCGCTCCCGTTCTGCACGTCGTCGAAGCGGACGCGGCTCGTCACGCGCGCCTCCAGGCTCTTCGTCGCGGAGAGCCCATAGTGCCCGCGGAAGGACGCCCAGCCGGTGACCGCGCTCCCTTCGTCGCGGAACTCGGACCGGCCGTCCGCGAGCCACGTGCTCTGCAGGCTGACGCGCGACGTGTCGGGGAGGGCCGCCGGGGGCGCGGGACCGCGAGGCGTGAGCCCGTTCGCGGGCGGCGCCGAGAGGAACGTGATCGGCTGGGCGGCCACCGTCTGCGGCGACTCGACCACGAACTGCAGACGATGCTCGCCGAACCGCCGGGTAGGAATCGAGCCGCGGGTCTCCACGACCACCGGCCGCCCCGACTCCATGAACCCCTCCTCGAACGCCACCGCCTCGCCGTCCAGGTAAAAGACCGAGCGGAAGTACCCCGTCCCGTCGCCGATCACCACGGCGCGCGGCTTCAGCGTGTCGCCCGCGCCGAAAACCGCGCCCGGAAGGGGCCATTCGAGGACGGCCGAGCGGATCACGGCGTTTCCGGCCAGTGCCGGCGTGAGGGCGACGGTGACCGGGCCGTTGAACGCGTCGAGCGTGGCGGGAACCTGCGTCTCGTCGACTCCGAGATAGGTGATGCGGAGCGCGAGCCGGCCGTCGGGTGATTGCCGCGCCACGTCGCCGGGGACGGTGACCGGCACGCTGACGGTCGCGATCCCCTCGCGAGGGATCACGAACGCCACGGGCACGGTCACGTCGAGCGCCGGAGCGCCCAACGCATCGGCCGTGGGCCAGATCTCGATATGCGCCGACGTGAGGTTGACCGCGTTGCCGGACGTTTCCTGGAAGGTGGTGGTCACCGGGGTCGGCTCGCCGGGGACCAGCGTGAGCGACGTGGGCTGGGAGATCCGCTTCACCACCGCCGGCGGGAAGGTGCGGAAGTAGACGATCGGCTGGTCTCCCGCGGTGGCCGAATCGGGAGGCGGCCCCACGATCAGATTCACGCGCATGCCGTGCTGGTGTCCGAGCGTCATCGGCTGGGTCGGCTTGATGAACACGGTGTCGCCCAGCGCCGACCAGGTCGGCGTGTTCAGGTTGAGGAGCACGCCGTTCAGGGAATCGAGATCCGCGACGGAGAAGATGCCGCGCTTGGAGGTCGCCTGGTCGAAGACGAAGTAGAGGGTCGCGTTGGCGGCGACGTGGTTGTCGCCATCGCGCGGATAGCTGTCGATCATGCGGGGGGGAAGCGCCGCGCCGGCGCCGGGAAGGGCCGGGGTCTTCGGGAGGAGCGCCGCCGGAGTCCCGAACGGAGTCGCGAACGGCCGCTCCGCACCGATATCCCTGGAGTGATCGCGCGCGGGTGCGGTCACCGCAGGCGCCCTGCCACGGGGCGCCGCGTCCGCTCGCGGCGTCGCGAGCGCCGCCATCGCGAGCAGGGTCAGGAACGCCGCTCCCTGGAGAGACCGGTGCCGAACGGCGGAACGCATACGGATCAGGAGCGTCGTCTCCTCAGAGGCGCCGGGAATGGGGTTGCGGGACCAGAGCGGCCAACCGTATCATGGAGGGTCTATGGTGGCAAGAAAACGAACTGCGGCAACGACTTCGAGGCGCAAGGCGGCCGTTCGCAAGAAGCCGCTCTCCAGGCCCTTGGCGCGTCGGGGCGCTCCCTCGAAGCGCATTCCGGTCGCCGTGCTCGGCGCCACCGGAACGGTAGGGCAGCGCTTCATCCAGCTTCTCGAAAACCACCCCTGGTTCGAGCTGGCCGAGGTCATGGCCTCCGACCAGAGCGCCGGAAAGCGCTACGAAGAGGCGGCCGGAAGCCGCTGGAAGCTGCCGACCGCGATTCCCGCCGCGGCGCGCGCCCTTCGGGTGAAGGGACCGCGCGAGCGCCTGACCTCGCACCTCCTCTTTTCCGCCTTGGACGCCTCGGTCGCCGGAGAGCTGGAGGAGCAATTCGCCCGCGCCGGACACCTGGTCTCCTCCAACGCGCGGAACCACCGGATGGATCCGCTCGTCCCGCTCGTCATCCCCGAGATCAACCGGGACCATCTGGAGATCCTCGACCGCCAGCCCTACGGCGACGGCGGCATCGTCACCAATCCGAATTGCTCCACGATCGTGCTCGCTCTCGCCCTGGCGCCGCTCCACCGCCGCTTCGGTGTCGAAGCGGTGATCGTGACCACGTTCCAGGCCACCAGCGGCGCCGGCTATCCCGGCGTGCCCTCGCTCGACATCCTTGGGAACGTCGTCCCGTTCGTTTCGGGGGAAGAGCCGAAGATGGAGAGCGAGACGCAGAAGATCCTGGGCAGCCTGAACGGACGCGGCTTCGAGCCGGCCACGTTCGCGGTGAGCGCGCAGTGCCATCGCGTGCCCGTGATCGACGGCCACCTCGAAGCGGTGAGCCTGCGCCTCTCCGGCAGTCCCAGCAGGAAGCAGGTCGCCGAGACCCTGGCCGCCTTCCGCCCGCTCGCCAAGCTGGACCTGCCGAGCGCGCCCGCGGAGCCGATCGTGATTCGTACCGAGGAGGACCGTCCCCAGCCGCGCCTGGACGCCGACCGCGCGGGCGGCATGGGGGTCACCGTCGGCCGGCTCCGTCCCTGCCCGGTGCTTCAATGGAAATTCGAAGCGCTTGCGCACAACACGATCCGCGGCGCCGCCGGCGCGGCGATCCTGAATGCGGAAATCCTGGTCCGTGACGGCCGTCTCTGAGGCGCGTACGACGACCGCCGGCCGCGACATCGTGTTCGTGCGCCACGGCGAGACCGACTGGAATCGCGAGCGGCGGGTCCAGGGGTCCGAGGGTCCCGCGCTGAACGACGCCGGGCGGGACCAGGCCAAGGCGCTGGCGCGCTCCCTCTGGGAAGTTCCGCTGGCCGCCGTCTACACGAGCGCGCTTCCGCGCGCCCAGGAGACCGCCGCGTACGTGGCCGGGCCGCACTCGCTCAACATCCACGTGGATCCCCGCCTGAACGAGATCCATCACGGCGCGTGGGAGGGACTCGCGGAAGAGGAGCTGCCCGACCTGGCGCTGTACCGCCGCTGGCGCGACGATCCGACCTCCTGCACCCTCCCCGGAGCCGAGCCGCTCGAGGCCGTGCACGAGCGCGCGGTCCTTGCGATGAAGGAGATCGTGGCGAAGCACCCCGGCAAAGAGGGGCTCATCGCCGTCGTAAGCCATCAGGTGGTGCTCGCGCTGCTCAAGTGCTACGTCCTGGACCAGCCCTGGAGCCGGATCCGGAAGAACGCGCTCGGCGTCGCGTCCTACGAAGTGCTGACCGTGGGCGAGGGGTTCCAGCCCCGGTCCTGACGAGGAGGAAAGCCGTGCGTTACCAAGAATGGGTTTCCAGGGTCCTGATCGGGTGCGCCCCGCTCCTGCTCGCCGCCGTGCTCGGATGTCCCGCGCGGGCCACGCCTCCCGCGGCGGCCGCAGGCGACAGCATCGCATGCGTGCCGGTGATGGCCGACACCGGAATCGTCGACACCGATCCCACGCCCTCGCCCGACGGCAAGTGGCTCGCCTATACGAGCGGCCAGGATTCCCTTCGCCAGATCTGGGTCAAGCCGATCGACGGCGCCGACCGCGGCCGCCAGATCACGCACGATCCCGCTTCGGCGCGCGCCATGACGCCGACCTGGGCGCCCGACTCGAAATCGCTCCTCTTCATCTCGACCCGCACGAAGGACTACAACATCTACAGCGCTCCCGTGGAGGGCGGCGAGGCACGCGCCATGTCGGATGCGCGCGCGAGCAATCGCTTCGCGGTCTACGCCCCCGACGGAAAAGAGATCGTCTTCCCCTCCAATCGCCAGAAGCCGGGGCAGATCTGGGGCTTCGACCTCTACGTGATGGACGCGGCGGGGGAGAAGGCGAAGGAGCGCCCGGCGCGGCGGCTGACGAGCAACAACGGCAGCCCCGGGCATCCGACCTGGTCTCCCGACGGCAAGTGGATCGCCTACGTCGCGAAGCCGATCGATACGACGAAGGTCGTGCAGGTGGGGCCGGGCATGACGATGCAGCAAGGGCCGATGTTCACCGCGTACCACCTCTGGAAGATGCCCGCGGGGGGCGGCGCCGAGCAGCAGCTCACCGGCATAGGCACCGAGTCGCAGCCGACCGAGGAGATCTGGCCGACCTGGTCGCCCGACGGGAAGTGGATCGCGGTGCAGCGCCGCGTGGGGCCTACCGACGACGTCTGGGTCTACGAAGTGGCGACCGGCACGTTCTACCCGGTCACCTCCTTCGGCAACGCGGGAAAACCGACCTGGTCGCCGGACGGCAAATCGATCTGGTTCGTCCGCGTGAACGGGAAGGATCACGACATCTGGCTGGCGAAGAACGTCACCGCCGCGACCCTTCGCGCCAAGGCGAAACGGGACCCGCGGACGGCGACCGCCGTCCGCTAGCGCACCACGATCGTTCCGGTCATCCCCTTCTTCATGTGGCTGTCCACGCCGCAGTAGAAGTCGTATTCCCCCGGCTTCGTCGGCGTGAAGCGCACGTGCTTCGTGTGGTTGAACGAGATGATCCCGACGCTCCGGTCGATGTCGATGCCGGCGTCGCGCGCGTCGCACGTCATGTTGTGCGGGGTGAAGAGCGGCTTGAAGTGGAGCGTCAGTTCGACCGGCTTCCCCGCTTCGACCGTGATGCGGTTGGGATCGAAATAGAACGAGTGGACGTTCACGTCCACGCGCTGCACGCCGTCGGCATCCGCGCGGGCGGTCGCTTCCCGCACGCCGATCTTGGCTCCGGACGTACCGCACCCGGCTAGCGCCGCGGTCAGGGCCAGGGCGACCGTGGCCACGCTCCCCATTCCCCTGAAACGCTTCGATGGCTTCATGGTTTCCCCTGTGAGCCCGCTCCTACGGAGCGCGGAAAATGAGGCACGCGTTGGTGCCTCCGAACCCGAACGAATTGGAGATCACGGTTCGAATCGTCTCATTCCGCCCGCCCCCGGCAACGTAATCCAGGTCACAGTCCGGATCGGGGACCCGGAGATTCACGGTGCGGGGAAGGTACCCCTCCGCCAGCGAGAGGGAGGCGATGGCGGCCTCGAACGCGCCCGACGCGCCGAGGGCGTGGGCATGCATCCCCTTGGTGCCGCTCACCGGGATGCGGCGGGCCCGGTCGCCGAAGACTTCCTTGATCGCAATCGTCTCGACCCGGTCGTTCATCGGCGTGGAGGAGCCGTGCGCGTTCACGTGCTCGATCTCCTCGGGCGACAGCCGCGCGTCCCGGAGTGCCAGGCGCATCGCGCGGATGGCGTCCCGCCCTTCGGGGTGTGGCGCCGTCATGTGATACGCGTCGTTGGTCGTGCCGAATCCGGCCACCTCGGCATAGATGCGCGTCCCCCGCGCCAGGGCGTGGCCCATCTCCTCGAGCACGAGAACCGCGGCGCCCTCGGCCATCACGAATCCGTCCCGCCGGGCGTCGAAGGGGCGCGAGGCCTCCGGGGGCTCGTCGTTCGAGGTCGACATCGCGCGGATCACCGCGAACGCCGTGAAGGTGAGGGGCGCGAGCGGCGCCTCGACGCCTCCGGCGAGGACCACCTTGGCCAGTCCGTCGCGGATCAGCCGAAGCCCCTCGCCGATCGCGATCGAGCCGGAGGCGCACGAGTTCGAGTTGCCGATGGCGGGGCCGCGCGAGCCGATCTCGATCGCCACCTGGCAGGCGCCGGCGCCGGCGAAGACGCGGAGCGCCAGGCTGGGCGGCACCGATCGCGGTCCCGCCTGGAGGAACTGGGCGTGGTCGGCCTCGGCGGAGGGGACACCCCCCAGAGCGGAACCGATCGCGACGGCCGCGTCTTCGGGGTGCACCGCCCCGCGCCCGGTCCCGACGGCGATCCCCGCGTCGTCGAGGGCCATGCGGGAGGCGGCCACGGAGAACTGCGCGAACCGGTCCAGGCGGTGCCGTCGCTTTCCTTCGAAATGGGCGCCGGGATCGAAGTCGGGCACCTCGCCCGCGATGCGCGTCCGGAGCGGCGAGGCGTCGAAGCGGGTGATCGGTCCGACGCCGCGGCGGCCCTCGCGGATCCCCTGCCAGAAGGCGGGCCGCCCCGTGCCGATCGGCGTGATCAGGCCGAAGCCGGTCACGGCGCAGCGATGGGCCGGCGGAGGGGCGATCATGCGGGCGCCTGGGCGTCCGCCGGAAGCGCGCCCCGGCCCGTCTCCGGCGCCTCGGCGAGCGACTTGAAGCGGCGGAGCGTCGCGCCCGCGATCGGCTCGATGAACTGCGGGGCGAGGACGCGCTCGGCGAGAAAACGGCCCATCGGCCGGGGGCCGAAGCGGAATTCGAGATCGTGCGTGATCGTCGCGCGGGTTCCTTCCCGCGCGCCGTCGCGCTCGGGCTGGAACGTCCAGAGGACGTCCATGCCGCGGGTCACGCCGCCCACGTGCCGGAAGCGGATCGTGCGGGAAGCGGCGTCGGGAGTCTGCTCCGCCTCCCAGAAGACCGGGATCGGGCCGCGGCGCGCGCTCATGCGCGCCCGCACGACGCTGCCGCTGCGCCCCGTCACCCGGACGTAGCGGTAGTGGGGGAGGAGCATCGGCCAGCGGTCGAGAGCGGCGACCAGCGGGAACACGCGGTCGGGGGGTGCCGCGATCCAGATGGAAACCGACGAGTGCATCGGATGACGTCCTTGCGTCTAGCGAACCCGGCGGGGAGGCTCGTTCCGGCGCATCCGCGAAGCCACGGCGTCGATCGAGACGCCGACCTGCTTCGCGATCGCCTTCCAGTCCTGGCCATCGCGGCGCATCTCCACGATCTGGTCGGGAAGCGTGGCCGACTGGCGTCTCGAGGCGCGCGCGAACCCGTACACCATGGCGATCTCGCCGTAGCCCAGCGCCCAGCCGTCGTGCCTCGCCCGCAGCGTGTCCTCGGGCATGGCGAGCTGGGCGGCCAGCTGTTTCACCACCCTGGCCTCGCCCTCGGGGGTCGATGCCTCGCGGTCGATGCGCGCCACGGAGCGCTGGATGCGCTGCAGGGCGGTCTCCTTGGTCGCGACGCCGGCGGCGGCCTGCGCGGGGAGCGCCGTGGCCAGGAGGAGCAGCGCGGCGATCACGTGCGAGCGAACGGGCATGTCGAGATCCTCCCTGGAAGTGGAACGGCTCGGTCCCGGGACTCTAACGCAGGAACGCGACTTTGCGGACCGCCGACCCTTCGGGCGTGGAGAGACGCATCCAGTAGACGCCGCTCGCGGCGGGCGAGCCGCCCTGGCCGCGTCCGTCCCAGGTGAGCGCGTGGGTGCCCGGCTCGGAGATCCGCTGCTCGATGGTGCGCACCAGCGCTCCGCGCGCGTCGAAGACCTGGACCCGGACCGGGCCGCTCGTTCGGGTCGTGAAGGCGATGCTCGCCGCGCCGCGCGCCGGATTTCCGGAAGCGATGCGGGCCGCGAGGGGGCCGCCGTCGATCGCGGCCGCGAGGCCGGTCGGTCCCACCGGGTGGCGCACGGCCTGGTCCAGCTGGATCAACCCGTTCCCATAGAGCGGGTCGAAGGCCCGGGTCGTCTGGAACCGGTTCACCGCCGTGGCCCGGAGCGTCTGCTCGATCGCGCCCTGGTCGCGGAGCCCCAGCGAGCGGAGGAGCGCCACCGCACCCGAAACGTGCGGTGCCGCGTTCGACGTGCCGAACTGCACGAAGACGTCGAACGAATCGGGATTCGCGAGGGACCCGGCCGAGCGGTAGGGCTTGATGCTCAGCACGAAGATGCCGTCCTGGACATGGTCGCCGTTCACGTCGCCGAAATCGCCTCCGGGGGCCATGAAGTCGACGTCGGGCCCGTACGAGGAGTAGGCCGCGCGCGTGTCGTCGGGGCCCGTGGCGCCGACGGCGATGACGCCCGGGTATCCGGCGGGCAGGCTCACTTCCGGCGCGCCGAAATTGCCGGTGGCGGCCACGAGGATCGTGCCGCGGCGCTGCGCGTAGGTCACCGCGTCCTGCAGCGGGTTGAACATGTGCGCCAGGAAGCTCTCCCGGTATCCGAGAGCCCGGAACAGGCGCACCGGCGGGAAGCCGAGGCTCAGGTTGGCGATGTCGGCGCCCTGGTCGGCCGCGAGGCGGATCCCCTTGATGATCCACTCCATGTCCGAGTCGTTCCGGTAATCGATCACCTTGATCGGCAGGATCGTCACGCCGAAGGCGATCCCCGCGCTGCCGGCCGTGTTGTTGGCCGCGCCCGCGGCGATCGTGGTGATGAACGTGCCGTGCCCGTTGTCGTCGTTGGGGTGGGCGTCCTCATGCACGAAGTCCCAGCCGGGGAGGAAGGGCCCCGGAAGCTCAGGCGAGCGGCGGTACATGGTCACGCCCGGCTTGACGAAGGGGCGCTCGTATTCGGGAATCTCGTGATCTTCGTACGCCACGCCGGTGTCGATGATGGCGAGAACGACGTCGGGATGTCCGGTCACGACGTCCCAGGCGTCATAGGCGTGCACCGCGCGCAGGTTCCAGGCGAGATCGAAATGCGCGATGGTCGTGTCGTTGGGCGTGAAGAAGCCGCGCGCGTAGAGGTTCGGGGCCGCGTAGTCCACGTCGGCACGCGCGTTCCAGTGGTCCAGCATGTCGTCGACGGTCTGCCCCGGGGCGAGCCGGATCTTCACGAGACCGTCCGGCGTCACGTCGCTCGCCAGCTGGGCGCCCTCGGACGCGGCTGCCGCCTGCCGCTGTGCGGCCGTGACCGATCCCTTGAACTGCACGAGCAGCTCGCCGGGGACGTATCCGGGTTGGTGGAATCCGGGCTCGAGCCCGACCGGGATCTCCCAGAGCCACGACTGCGCGACGGCGGGGGCAGGAGCAAGGAGGGAGAGCGCCGCGACGATCAGGACGGCGGTCGAGAGGCTGTCTGCAATCCACCGGAACCGGATCATGCGTCCTCCGCGGAAGGTCGGGGCGCGTTGCGGGCCCGCTGCGGTGTGCGATCCGGGGGGACGGCGGCACTCGGCGCGGAACGAGATGTCCATCAATTCTAGCATACGTGCGCCGCACGCCGACGCGACGGGAAAACGCTCCGGGCTAGGCCAGCCGCTCCCCCGACTCGGGATCGAAGAGGACAGCACGGGAGGCATCGGGACGAAGCCGGATCGCCGCCCCCGGCGCCGGGGCGCTTTCGGAGGGCGGAATCCGGATCACCATCCTCCCCCAGTCGCCGCCCGCGTGGAGGAGGGACTCCCCGCCCAGGTGCTCCACCCGCTCCACGCGCGCCGCCATGTCCCCGCCGGACAGCGCGACCCCTTCGGGGCGGAGGCCGAGCAGAGCGCGCCCGGCCCGCGGACGCGCGGCCGCTCCCAGGTCCAGGCGCCAGCCGCTCGCCTGAAACGAGGCGCCGCCCGCGCCGCGCACCACCTCGCCCTCGATGAGGTTGATCGGCGGCTCCCCCACGAAGCGCGCGACGAAGAGGTCGCGCGGGTCGCGATAGACCGACTGCGGCGCCCCGATCTGCCGGACCTGCCCCGCGCGCATGACGGCGACCTGGTCGCCCAGCGACAGCGCCTCCTTCTGGTCATGGGTGACGTAGATCGACGTGGTGCGCGTCAGCCGGTGGAGGCGCGCCAGCTCCTCGCGGAGCTCCTGGCGGAGCTGGGCGTCCAGGCTGGAGAGCGGCTCGTCGAAGAGGTAGAGCCTGGGGCGGCGCACCAGCGCGCGGCCCACCGCGACCCGCTGGCGCTCGCCGCCGGAGAGCTCGCGGGGACGCTTCTGGAGATAGCGCGTGAGCCCCAGCGTCTCCGCCGCTTCCTTCACCCGGCGATCGGTCTCCGCCTCCGGCGTCTTCCGCGCGCGGAGCCCCAGCCCCAGGTTCTCGGCGACCGTCATGTGCGGGTAGAGCGCGAGCCCCTGGAACACCATCGCCACGTCGCGGTCCTTGGGTTCGAGGCGGGTCACGTCGGACCCGTCCATGCGGATCGAGCCGGACGTGGGCATCTCCAGACCCGCGATGAGTCGAAGGAGGCTAGACTTGCCGCACCCGGAGGGACCGAGGATCGCGAGGAACGCGCCGTCCTCGAGCGCGAGGTCCACGCCATCCACGGCGCGGGTGCCGTTGGGATAGGTCAGCGTGAGCGCGGCGAGCGTGAGGGAAGCCATGCGCGGCTACGGTAGCAGGCGATCGGGGGCCGTGCCAGCGTCCGCACGGCCCTTCTGCGAGGAAGGCACCCGGGGTGCGGCCGCTAGATCCTCCGCGAGTCGTACGCCCAGTGGAGCAGCGCCTGCCGCTGCCGGGGGCGGCAGGAGAGGTCCCTGCGGCGGCAGTTCTTCTCGATCTGCGCGGCGTGCCGGCGCACCGCGCGCCAGCGCCGGATCTGCCGCTCGTCGTCGGGGCAGCGACGCCCCGAGTAGTAGCGGCAGTACCACTGGAACCAGCCGCGCGGATCCTCGCGGTAGATCCACCCCTTCTTCCTCCAGACCGAGAGCGGCTGCGACGCGTTCACGCCGAAGTAGTTGAGCGCCGGATCGTGCCGCTCGGGACAGAGCTTGGCGAACCGGAACCAGTCGGCGGGGAATTCCGCGAGACAGTCGGTCATGTAGCGTCCGCCGAAGACGCCCAGCCGAAGGAGCTGCTTGGGGGTCAGCTCCGGGCGGAACTCGGGATGGAAGTTCCGCCCCATCGGCTCGGTGCGATGGTAGGCGTATCCTCGCTGCATCCGGTCGTTCACGACGATCCGCGCGCCGCGGGTCATGATGACGCGCCAGTCAAGCGCGCGGCGACGGGGCCGGCTCGGCGCGACGGCCCAGCCGGGAAGCGAGGTCGCGCTCCCGGGACGCTGCCGAGGCATAGCCCTCGTGCTCCAGCACCAGGGCCTCGGCGCGATGGCTCCCCTCGTAGGCGGCGTCCACGCGCAGCATCGCCTCGGCGGCGTCGGAGGCGACCTCCCACGCTCCGGCCTCGCGCGCGAGGCGGCCCGCCCACTCCAGCTCGAAGAGCGTGAGCGCGCGCGCCGGATCGCCGCGTGAGGGCGCGCCGGCGGCCGCGTCCCGAACGGCCTGCTCCAGGGCGTCGGCGCGCGGCACGGTCGCGCCCGTCGCCGCGGGGATCGCCAGCGCTTCGCGACGCGCGGCCTCGATCTCGCCCCGCATCTCCTCGTCACGCCGCAGGGCGCGCAGCGCCCAGGCGGCGCGGACGTGTCCCGCGACCCGGGTTGCCGAGGAGGGATCGCGGGTCATCGCGCGGGCCAGCCGGAGCGCTTCGGCCCAGCGCCCGGCGGCGATCAGGTCGCCCGGCAGCTCGAGCGATTCGCGCGCGAGGAGCGTGGAGACCACCCCGTCCGGCGCATCCGGCCGCGCTCGTGGTGGCACCGTCCGACGTCCCTCGTCCTGGGCCACCGCGGCCATGAGATTCAGATTGTGGCTGTGGTGCCAGTCGTAGCGGGGCTCGATGCCTTCGTTCCGGTAGTAGGCGCGCTCCATGGCGTCGGCCCTCCGGAACTGCGCGACGGCTTCGGCGATCCGTCCCGCGCGCCGAAGCGCGTGCCCCCACATGTGCGCGGCATGCGGGATCGACGGCGCGAGGCGCGCGTATTCCGCGCCGTGAGCCAGCGCGCTGTCGGCGATCCCCAGCCCCTCGTAGGTGTGCGTCAGGAAATGGTGGGCCGAGGCGTGGTCGGGGATCAGCCGGAGCACGTGCCGGTAATAGGAGATCGAGGCCTCGGTCCCCAGCTGGCCGCGACCGGCCGGGCTCGGCTCCTCGGCGTTCCCGCGCAAGAGGAGGAGTCCGATGTCGTCGGGATCCGATGCGAGCGCCTCATCCAGGGCCTTCTTGTACGCGCGGAACTTCCGTTCGTTCTTGGGATCGTCCATGGCCTCGAGCTGCTTCGCGCGGATCGCGATGCGCCGCCGTTCGCGCGGGCTCGCCTCCGACTGCAGCGTCCGGGCGGCCGCCAGCTCCTGCTTCGCGGCCGAGGCGTCCTCCAGCCCCGTGAACGAGCGGCTCAGGCCGATGTGCGCCATGGCGAGGCGAGGATCGAGCCGGAGCGCCTGGTGGAACGATCGCGCGGCCTCCACCCAGACGTACGACTCCAGGTAGTCCAGCCCCTGATCGTAGAGGGCCTGGGCCTCCGAGGACGTCGTGGTGACCGGCTCATGCGAGTTGCCGATGCCGGAACGCAGCCCGACGGGGCGCTCGAGGATGGAATCGGGGACGCCCCCGTGCGCCCGGGCATCGGCGGGCGACGCCGGGGCCGCGCCGGCCGGAATCGCCGCGATCCAGAGGACGCAAACGGCGCCGATGCGGCGAAGGCAGCGATCGAGGGCATTCGGGAACATGCGAGAGACCACCGATGGACAGGTTCGGAACCGGGCGGGCGCGTGGCCCAACCTGTTTGGATGGAATCGCGACCGGGCGCGATTCAGCGATTCCGAGGCCCTAAATGAGTGCGGGGCTATTTCTTCCGCGGCTCCTCCAGCCCCTCGTCCGGCCGCCGGTAGGTTCCGCTCCGGATCTGCCGCACCATCGCGACCAGCTCCTTCGCGGCGTGCCGCGTCTCCTCCTGGAATGCCGCGTCGCGGTCCAGGTCGTCGTGGCTGGTGGCGTAGGGCTCGTAGTAGCCGACGTAGCGATCGATTCCCGCGACGGGCCCGGCCGGGATCATCTCGAGATCGGTCATCCAGTCCACGAGAATCCGGCGCAGGTTCTCCGCGCCGGCCGCGTCCGCGTGCACGACCACCGAGAACGCGCGCCCGGCCAGATGCTTCGGGTAGGGCCACCCGGCCAGCTCGATCGCTTTCGCCCTGGCGGCATCCTTCCCGCGGGTCGTCGTCGGATCGGGATTCCCTCCGTCGGCGCAGACCAGGCGATCGATCATCAGCTTGAGCACGCTGGGCGACTGGTACCAGTTCACCGGCGTCACGATCATCACGCCGTGCGCGGCGATCCACATCGGGTAGATGTCCGCCATCCAGTCGTTCACCTGGCCCAGCGCGTGGTTCGGGTAGCAGGAGCACGGCCAGTGGCAGAGCGGCTGCGCCGTCGAGACGCATGCCTTGCAGGGATAGATCACCAGATGCGCCTCGGCGGTGAGGCGGCTCAGATCCAGGAAGTCCACCTCCACGCCCGGCTCGCCGGCGATCGCCTCGCGCGCGATCTTCGTCAGGCGATAGGTCTTCGAGATCTCGCCGGGGCAGGTCTGGTCGGTGCGCGCCGAGGCGTTGATGACGAGGATGCGCGAAGCGCCGGCGGGGTCGTCGTGCCGTTTCTGAGCCTCGAGGACGCGGCGCCGCGCATCGAGCCACTCCACGGGAAGGGGAAAGCTCGGGTCGGCGAACTCCGGGCCGGCCGGCTTCGTGCGCGGGCTCTTGCGATACTCGTGGTAGGCCTGCCACGCCACGTCGATGACGCGCTCCAGCTCGCCCGGGATCTTCTCGAACGCGGGGTCGTAGGCGCGCGCCAGGATGCGCGCCCGGAAGGTCTCGCGATCCAGGTCGAACTTCTGGTCGCCCTTCACGACCCTTGGCTCCGGAGCGTCTCCGGCGCCGGCCGCCCTGCCGCTTTCGTCGCCCGTCATGGGGTCAGCTCTCCAGGGGTCTCGGGAAGGTCGTTGCGGCCGGAATGAGCTCCGCGTCGGGTCCCGGGTCGCGGCGGAGCAGCGTCGCGATCGCGATGCCGAACGAGAGCGCCTGGCCGACCAGCCCCACCATGAGGTCGGCTCGATCCGGCAGCGGGGGCGCCCCCACGATCAACGCCCACGCCAGCGCGAAGGCGATCACCAGCGGAACGCGGCCGCGAATGCCTCCCGCCAGGTACGTCAGCAGCCAGAGCGCCGTGACGGTGACGTAGGAGGAGGGGGCGAACGGCGCCCGCAACGAGGCGATCGTCAGGAGCGCGAGCCAGGTGCGCGCCTCGCCCACACGGCTCCGGAATCCGCGAGCGGCCCTCTGATTGAGCGCGAGGATCGCCAGGGTGAAGAGCCAGACCAACGCGAGGCCCACCCCCCGGCTCATCCCCGGCAGGCCGAGAAGGGCCAGCTTCGGGACCACGCTCGCGATCGAGAAGTTCCGCGACAGGAAGAAGACAGGCACGCCGGGCCGGTTCACGAAGGAGAACGCCTCGCCGGTGACGATGCGCGGCACCTGGAACGTGAAGAAGTCCAGGAGCGGCTTCCACCCCACGACCGGGATCGAGAGGAGCGTGAACCCGGCGAGGAAGGCGACGCTCCACCCGGCCGCCGGCCACTGGCGGCGCAGCGCCAGGTAGAGAAGGAACATCGCCGGAAAGACTTTCCCGAGGATCGCGAACGCGAGCAGGGCTCCGCCCAGTGCCGCGCGCCGCTCCTCGAACGCGATCATCGCCACCACGGTGAGGCCGACCGCCATCATGTGGAACTGCCCGAACTGGAGATCGAACATCGTCGGGATCGAGGCGAAGAGCAGGGGCAAAAGCAGCCCCGCCGTCAGCCCGTAGCGTCCGCCGACCCACGCGGCGAGGAGGAGAACGGCCGCCATCAGCGACACGGTCTGGAGCGCGAACCACGCGGCGCGAATCGCGTCGAAGGAGTTCGTGGCCGCGAGCGCCGCGCGCGGCAGCAGCAGGAAGGGCGACGGGTACTCGTACGGGTCCTCGATCCAGCGGCTCAGCCCCGCGACCGGAGAGGGAAATCCCGGCGCGCTGTCGACCGGCGCCGTGAAGGCGGGATACCAGCGCGGGTCGTAGATGTTCTCCTCGCCCCGGCGCGCGAGATCGGCGGCGTGCACGTAGGCGGACAGGCACTGGTGGTTCGAGACGAGCGGGTCGGGAATCGTGGAGCCCCAGAGCCTCGAGGAGTCGGCCATGAAGGCGGAGAGGCGGCCCATCTGCGCGATCGCCACGAGCGCGAGGAGAAGCCAGGCCGCGGCCACGAGCGGGCGCCGCCGGATGGCTCCGCGCAGCGATCCCGGAAGACGGCGGGCGCCCCACGGGAGGGCGGCGAAGCAGGCGATCAGGGCCGCGACGGCCAGCGGGACCGATGCCCGTGCCGCGATCGGGACGATCACGGCGGCCGCGAGCGCGGAACCGAAGAAGGCGACGGTCCACTGCTCGAGGCTGGGGCGCATCAGAATCCGGTCTCGATCGGCTCCGACGGCAACCCTCCTTCGATCAGGTCCGCGACCAGCGATCCCAGCCGCATCGGGGCGAATTCCTTCGATTCGGCCGGGAGCTCCGCGAGGGGCCACCAGCGGAGCTCGGCCATCGCCTCCCGCTCGGACGGCACCGGATTGCGCGAGGTGTCGGGCTCGAACCGATCGGCGCGGACCAGGTAGAAGTGCTCGCGCTCATTCACCCACTGGCCGGCCCAGCGGTAGCGGCCGTGACGGACCCAGACCTGGGCGCCGATGTCGAGATCGCCTCGTCCCAGCTCTTCCTCCAGCTCCCGGCGCAGCGCTTCGCGGTGCGTCTCGCCGGGGGCGATGCCCCCTCCCGGCGTGATCCAGAGCCTCCGGTCCGGAACGACGAGGTGGATCAGGAGCAGCGCGGGATCGGGCGTCAGGATCAGCGCGCGCACGCACTCACGCAAGCGAAACGTCGGAGCGAACGCGGTCATGCGATGGCGTTCAGGGCCGCTTGCGGGCTTTCCAGACTTCCTCCGACGGCCACTGTCGCGCCCATTCCGCCGTGACGAAGGGATGGCGCGTGGTCGCGCCTTCCGGCGGGCGCACCTCGACGAGGTCCTCCACTTCGAATCCGGCACCGCGCAGGATCCGGAACCATTCGCCGTGGCTCTTGTGGAACTCGACGCCCGAATCGCCGGGCCAGGCGATCCGCCCCATCCCGAACGCGGGGCGAAGAAGTCGCTCGCCGGCCGCCTCGGTTTCATCCTCCGGCATGCAGAGCATCAGGAGGAACGCGTTGGTCAGGAAGTGGAGCCGCCCGCCGGGTCGGAGGAGTCGCGCGGCCTCCGGCACCCATTGCTCCGGATCGGCCCAGAGACACGCCCCGTATTCGGAGATCGCGAAGTCGAACGATGCGTCCGGATAGGGGACCGACTCCGCGTTGCCATGGACCAGCGGAAATTCGAGGCCGTGCTCGCGCTGAAGCCGGCGCGCGGTTTCGAGCTGCGTCTCGGAATTGTCGATGCCGACGACGCGGGCGCCGCGGCGCGCGAGCCAGGAGGAAACGTACGCCGTGCCGCATCCCAGCTCGATCGCGTCGCGGCCCGAGAGGTCGTCCGGAAGCATTCCGATCTCTCGCTCGGGAATGTTCCAGATGCCCCAGGTCGGCTCGCGCGCCGCCCAGTGGCGCTCGCCCGAGGCGACGTAATCGCTCGCTTTCTGGTCCCAGTACGTCCGGTTGTGGAGGACGTGCTCCGGAAGCTCCGTCACACGCTTCCCGGTTACATCCACGGCTCGTCCGCGGTCGGTCCATAGATCGAGGGCACCTTGCCTCCCGCCATGCGGAGGTAGATGGAGAACTGCCCTCGATGGTGGATCTGATCGTGGAGCAGGAACCAGCAGACGTTCATGCGCGGGATGTCGCCCATCTGTTTCGGGCCGACGAAGAAGCGGACCGTCTCTTGAAGTTTCTCCTCCGGCATCGACCGGATCAGGTTGCCGAACTCGCGATGGGCGTCCTCGACGGCCTCGATCAGCTCGAACCAGGAGCTGGGCGCGGGCGGAGGGTTGCCCGAGGGGGCGCTGCTCGCAAACGCGTCGTTCATGAGCATCACGCCCAGGCCGCGTTCCAGCTTGAAGACCCAGGCCAGCTCGCGCGCGGTCTTCGACATGGCGTGGGGCCGGAGATCCAGCTTGTCCTCGGGGTAGGCGTGGAGGATACGCATGGTGCGCTGGTGCTCGTCTTCGTAGACGGCCAGGAACTGCTCTTTATGGGAATGGGTGATGGTCGCCATGGGGCAGGCTCCTAACGCCGCGCCCGGGGCGCGGACGGGAAGAGACTAGTTCGCGATCGATCGGAGCCGGGGGCTGCTCCCGGGTCGGAATCGGATCGTAACTCGATTGTCGCCTATGGGCGGGGCGGCTTGGAAGCGGGATAGAGGGTGCCCACCTGGCGCTCCCGATGGGCCGCGAACAGCGTTCGTTCGACCGCTCGCGCCGTGACGTCGAGCTCCGCCGCCACGCCCCGAAGCACGTGGAGGAACTGGAACCACTGATCGAGGGTGAGCCCGGCGCCCCGGGCATTGCCCCGCACGGCGCCCATCGCGTGCAGCAGCTGCCACACGCGAATGTCGATCACGCCGTAGCGCCCGGGCTCGAGCATAGTGAGCACCGCGGAGGCCGAGGGGGCGGAGACGCCCCTCAGCGAGAGCAGGCGCTCGAAGCGCTCCCGCTCCTCCACGCTCCGGATCGCCGCTTCCGTGGCGGTGCGGACGCGGCGCGCGCCGTTTTCGCGGACGAGTCCCGTGGATCGCGGGGATTTCCAGCGGCAGATCCGGATCAGCTCCCCCCTCGTGAGGTAGCCGCGGACGTTCGCGGGACGCACCGCTTCGATCAGGGAGGAAGTCGCCGGGTCCTCGACGGCGATCATCCGCTCCCGCACGAGCGCGATCAGGGAAGGTTCGGGGCGCGAGCCTGCGATCACGCCCCGCATCCGCGGTCAGCTTCGCCGCGGCGTCCGGACCATCGTCTCGAGCAGGTGCTCGAGGAGTGCGGCCGGGTCCGTGCAGGCGCCGGTGTGGACGGCCGAGGTCTGGATGACCGTGCTGCGCGGCGCGGTGAGCCAGCGGAAGCGCTCCCGCTTCGAGAGGGCCCCGATCGGTCCCGCGGAGGGGCCGCCCGCGCAGATCGCGGGGAGGGTCGCCAAGTGGGCGCGGATCGTCGCAAGGTCGGCGCCGGGGTCCAGCGCGAGCAGCCGGCCCTCGTCCAGCTCGATGCGGGCCTCCAGGAAGTCGCTCGCCGGGCAGGAGACGATCGCTCCGGCATTGATGAACTCCTCCCGCTCCACCTTCGGGACCACGCGGACGATGGCGTAATCGTACGGGCTAGGCTCGGGCACGGATCGCCTCTTCCAGGAAGGGCCGCGGCGTCTCCAGGCGGCGCGCCAGATACTTCACGTAGGCATCGCGATGCTCGGCGGCCGTCGCGAAGGGTGCGTCGACCAGCCAGGTGTCGGGGACCAGCGAGACGATGCGCCGCAGCTCGTCCGGAGTGACCCGCTTGTCCAGCGCGGCATCGGCTTCCTCCATCCGGGAGGCCGCGGGAAGGAGCACGTGGTCGCGAATCATCGGGAAGGGATCGCGGCTCCGCTCCAGCCAGTGCTCCCACGTGTGGTGGAAGTAGAGCGCCGATCCGTGGTCGATGAGCCACGTGCGCCGGTGCCACACGAGCAGGTTGGTATTGCGTGGCGTCCGGTCGATGTTCGTGACGAAGGCGTCGAACCAGACCACCAGGGATGCGAACCCCGGATCCGGCTTCTCCGCCACGGGATCGAACATGATCGAGCCCGGCAGGTAGTCGAGCGCCAGGTTCAGCCCGCCGCTCGCGCGGATCAGGTCCTGGATCTCCGGGTCGGGTTCCGTGCGCGCGAGGTCGGGGTCCAGCTCCACGAACACGATCTCCGGAACGGGAAGCCCGGCGGCGCGCGCGATCTCGCCGCACACGAGCTCCGCGATCAGCGCCTTGGCGCCATGTCCCGCGCCGCGGAACTTGAGCACGTACATGCCGTCGTCGTCGGCTTCGACGATCGCGGGCAGCGAGCCTCCCTCGCGGAGCGGGGTCACGTAGCGCGTGGCCGCGACCGTGCGCATCTAGAGGGCGCGCCGCGTCATCGGCCCAGGAACCTGTCGATCTGCCGGCGGTGCCGCAGCACGTGCACGATCGCGTGCTCGAAGAGCTGCTCGAAGTCATAGATCGGTCCCCAGCGAACGGTCATCTTCATCTCGGTGCATTCCTGGTCCGTCATCTCCCAGTGGCCCTCGAGGGTCTCGGCCATGTAGGCGAGCGTCTTCCGCATCTCGGCCGGCGTATCGGCGCGGCGGACCGGTTCGTCCCACCGGACCACGGGCTCCTTCTTCCAGTGCGTCCGCATGTAGTTCGCGTAGCCGTACCCGGCTCGGACCACGTGCCTCATGATGGTCTGGATCGAGCGGCAATCCTCGTCCTGGGTCGTGGTGTCGCGGACCCGATCGAACTCCTCATCCGAGATCCCCTCCAGAATCCGGATCAGCTCCGCCGAGGCGCGCTCGTACTCGTCCATCAACGCGCCGACGGGTCCCTTCCTGTAGGTCTTGGCCACGGCTCCTCCGCAAGGTGGTGTGTGGGCGGCGATTCTGGCCCAGGAACCGGCCGGAAGCCAAGGGCTGCTTCCAGCCATGGCCCTTCCCGGCGGTGAAGAATTCTCTGAGCGCGCCGATACCTTGGTAGCGCGCCGGGGGCCGGGGCTCCGCGTGGCGCGCCCTCGCCGCGACCCACCCTGCAACCGGAGCGAAACCGTGGGCAAGAAGCACCGCTCGTTCAGGATATCGCTGCCCCCCGCCGTGGGCCGGATCGCGAAGGGGGCCCTCAAGAGCAAGCTCCTCATGGTGCTCGTGGGACTCTTCGTGCTCGGGTTCATCGCGGGAAAGCAGTCCGAGCCCGATCCCACCGGCGCGCCGTTCGAGGAGTTGTTCGAGAACCTGAGCGTCGTATCCTACCGCGACTCTCCCTCGGACTCGGCCTCGCACTTCATGGTCGAGCTGTCCGCGCGCGGCAAGGTCTTCCGCGAGTACGACGTGGACGAGCAGCGTTTCGTGGAGCCCGCCCGCGGCCGCGACTACCGGCGCATGATCGGCGCCACTCGCTATGAGCCGCTCGTCGTGCGCGGCCACGTGGACCGCGGCTTCTGGCTGGAGCTGTCCAACCAGAAGAGCCCCGAGATCCTGCCCGACCAGTTCCAGGAGATGTACCAGACCACGCTGGACTACGTGAAACCGGTGTCGGTCATCGCCTCGATCGCGGGGACGCTCTCCGGCTATTCCGTCGGATACCGCGCCGGCACGTGGGGCACCTCGCTCGCCAATCCCGCCGTGCAGAAGCGGGTGCTGTCGACCGCGGGCGTCGGGCGGATGATCACGCGCGAGGCCTGGCGCCGCGTGCTCCTGGAGCCCGTGGTGATGGGGCACGAGAGCGACCCCGAGCGGTTCGCCGCGGCGCGCGAGACCCAGCGGATCTACACGAACTTCTTCCGGCTCGCGCTGGCCGACAGCAACGACTTCATCCATGACGAGGCCCGGCGGCTCGACGCCGCGGGCTACACGCGCGAGGCGATCGCCATGCTGGAGTTCACCTACTCGGCGCTGCGAGCGGCCGACGACACCGTGCACCTCGAGAGCGCCGATTTCCGGGCCGTCGAGGAATGGGCCAGCCTGATCGCGCACCGCGGCCACTGGGCGCCCACGTCGATCCCCGCATCGGGCGAGGCGCGCGTGCGCTACCTGGGGACCCTGGCCTACTACGGCCTGACGCCGGTCGCCGACGACGCGCATCGGGTCTGGGTCGGGCCGCGCGTGCTGGTGAAGGATGGCGAGGAGGAGGGGTTCGTGGCGGACGAGATCCCCTCGATCCGCGCCGCGTGTCCCTTGACGTGGCAGGACTGGCTGCGCCACGACACCACCGGGATGAGCAGCAACGAGTGGACGGCGCAGTGGATGAGGGAATCGAAGCAGCTCGCGCAGATGGTGAGTTTCGGAAAGCAGGTCGTGCGGCAGATGCAGCCCGCGCGGTAGGGCCCCGTCCGCTACGCGTCGCCCGTGGGAATGATCCCACGTCGCTCCACCATCAAGATCACGGTGCGCTCCGGGGCGCGCGTCCGGTGCACCACGCCCCTGGGCACCACGAATCCCTGCTGCGGCGACAGCTCCACCGTGCGGCTCTCCAGGTCGATCAGCAGCCGGCCCTCCACCACGAAGAAGAACTCGTCCTCCTCGTCATGCTTGTGCCAGTGGTATTCCCCTCGGATCACGCCGAGTCGCACGACCGAATCGTTCACCTGGCAGAGGGTCTGGTTGTACCAGGGATGGGTGCAGGCGGCGGCGAGCGCGGAAACGTCGATCAGCTCCAAGGGCTCATAGCGCACGTCCATGTGCGTGTCGTAAGGGTAGTTCTTGGGGTCGTCGGCCATGCTCCACTCCTCGGGAAAAGGACAAGAACGGCTGAGGATACTCCTCGGCTGAGCCGCCCCCTTGACAACTGCACAAACGTTCACTATCTTCCTTTTCAGCCATGAAGAAGAAGCCCAACCCCAGCGGGGCCCGGGGAAAGCGGCCCCCCACGCGCACGCCCTCTCCCGAGGCGATCCTCTCCTACATCGAGGAGTCGCTTCGCGATACGGGCCGCCCGCCCACGATTCGGGAAATCGGAGCCGTCTTCGGGATCGCCTCCACCAATGGAGTCCGCTACCACCTCGATAAGCTGGAGCGGGAAGGCAGGATCCGGCGGGATCGATTCACCAGTCGAGGCATCGAAGTACAGTTGGCCGGCGGGCGCGGCGCGACGCATATGGACACCTTGCCCTCCATGTCGCCCGCGTTTCGCCGAGCCAACGTTCCTCGAGGGACTGTGGCTGGCGTCCCCGGTGGCCTTGAACGGGATCTCCTTGAAGTCCCCCTCCTGGGCCACGTCGCCGCCGGCGCGCCCCTCCTCGCCGAAGAGCACATCGAGGACACCCTGACCCTCGACCCGGCGATGGTGCGGCCCGGCGGCAAGCACTTCGCCCTGCGGGTGCGCGGCGACAGCATGAAGAACGCCGGGATCCTGGACGGCGACGTGGTCATCGTCCGGCACGACACTCCCGTGAAGAGCGGCGAGATCGCCGTCGTGCTGATCGGCGACGAAGCCACCGTGAAGCGCTTCTTTCCGCGGCGCGACAAGCTCCTGCTATTTCCTGAAAACGAAGACTACGAACCGATCGAAGTGCGTCCGGCCGATCCCGACGTGCGGGTGGCGGGCAAGGTGGTGGGTGTATTTCGGAGGCTCGGCTGATGCTCCATGCGCGATCGTTTCCATCCGAGAGAGACGGCTACTTCATGATCGAGTCCATCCACGACCCCATCGAGGTCATCACCATGTTCTCCGGCGGAACGATGAAGCCGATCCGCTTCCGCTGGAAGAACAAGACCGTGCGCATCGCCAAGGTGACGGGGGACTGGGTCCGGCACGAGGGGGAGAACAAGGTCCACTACTTCGCGCTTCTCGCCGACAACGCGGACTACTACGAGATCCGCTACGACGCGCGCGAGATGACCTGGCAGCTCACGCGGGTGTGGATGGAGGGGTAGCCCCGCTCCACGTCCACGAGCCGAGCAGGCGCTCACGCCGGCGCCCGGGCCAGCGGCGGAACTCCTCGGACGGAACGAACCCGAGCAGGCTGTCGCAGTCCTGGCGCCGGATGAAGCGGACCCACCCCGACAGCGGTTCCCGAACGAGAACGACACGGCCGGCGAAGATCTCCTCCAGCGCTCCGATGACGGCGCCGAGGATGGCTCCATCGGACGCCGCGCCCCAGACCAGGATCTTCTCGGCGGGACCGGGAGGGACGCCGTCGTCGTAGGCGATCGTCGCCCCCTCCTCGTAGAGGTCGGCGCGAAGCTCATGTCCGGGGCGGCCCGGCACCGGCAGACGGACCGACATGTGGACCGTCATGGAATCCACGCTCGGGTCCAGCTCCGGATGAAGGGCCCGTAGACGCGCGGCCAGGAGCGTCGCGACCCGGCGGGTCTGCTCGGTCAGGGTGAGCGCGTGCTTCAAGGGATCGCGCCCTCGTCGACATGCCCCGGGGCATGTCGCAGCTCGGACAGGCTGCGCACGATGCGATCGGGGCGTACGTCGCTGCCCGATGGGATCCCCGCGCCTCCTCGGTCGATCCAGATGGCGTAGATCCCGAGGCGCTGCGGGGCGGCGACGTCCCATTCGAGATTGTCCCCGGCCATCCAGGTCTCGTGCGGCGCGGCCTGCAGCTCGTCCAGCGCGATCCGGTACACGCGCGGATCGGGCTTGCCGTAACCCAGCTCCCCCTCGATCAGAACCAAATCGAAGAGCTCGGCCAGCTGAAAGCGCACCACCTTGCTCCTCTGGGCAGCCGCGGCGCCGTTCGTGAGGAGGGCCAGCCTGCGGCCGCTCTGCTTGAACCAGCGCACGGTCTCGATCGCATCCTCCAGCGGCTGGAGGCCCAGGTGCCGCTGGGCGCGATAGTGCTCCGCGATCTTCTCGGCCAGCTCCGGCGACTCGAGCCCGATCTCCACGAGCGAAGCGCGTACGACCTCCCGCCGCGCGGCATCCAGGTCCAGGCGCCCCTCCCGATGGCGCTCGGGATCGGACCAGAACCACGCGCGCGTTTTCTCGATGACGGCGTGGAGCGCGGAGGGATCGACCGCGCCCAGCTCGTCGCGGTGGGCGCGGCAGGCCTCCAACCAGCAGTGGGAGACGTTGCCGCTGTCGTCGAGGATCGTGTCGTCGAGATCGAGGAGGACGGCCTTGGGAAGGGCTCCGGTCACGGGCGCCGTCTCAAGCCCTGCTCCCGCGCACGGCCCACGCGCGCGCGATCAGGTGGATCGAGCCGTCCGCCTCGACCGGCAGCCGCGAGCGGATTCGGTCCCGCAGCGCGCCCCGGCGCGCCTCTTCCAGCGACATGGCGTAGCCCGGCGCGGGGCCCTGGCCGCCGAGGAAGGGGGACCAGTAGTCGTCGAAATCGCGAAACACGGTCGGGACGTCGATCGCACGCGTCCGGACGTCGCTCAGGTGCCCTCCGGAAAATACATCGGCGAGCGCCTCGGGGTGGCAGAGCGGGAATCGGGTCCCTTCGTCCAGCTCGCGGGCCGCGGGATCGAGGGCGATGGCGGCGTCCCAGAAATGCCGGAGCAGCTCCATGCGCCCCGAGTAGTCCCAGACATAGGCCGCGGCGACGCCTCCGGGGCGGAGCGCGCGAGACATCTCGCCCACGGCGAGTGCCGGCTCCGGAACGAAGTTGAGGAGCAGGGCGGAAACCGCTGCGTCCACCGAGGCGTCCTCGACCGGAAGCGATCGGGCGTCGCCCACCTCGAACGTCGCGACCGTGCGCTCCCCGATGCGCGCACGGGCGTAGTCGACGTACGCGGGGGAGGCGTCGATGCTCCGCACCGACCGGGGGCTGGAGCGATCGAGAAGGGTCTGGGTCAAGGCACCGGTGCCGCACCCGACGTCGAGCCAGGCCCTGCCCGGCGGCACGTCGAGCCACGCGAGGAATTCGGGGGCCACGCGACGGCTCCATCGGCCGACGAAGGGCTCGTAGAGGTCGCCCGCGGCCCAGACGTCTTCGGGGGTCATCACGACAGTTTACTTGCCCCTTGCGGGCGCCATCTTGACAACTGCACAAATGTGCAATATCGTAGTCGTGTGACCTGCTTGAGGCGCCTCGCCAGTCCTCGATCGTGGAACGCAGAGCCCTGGGAGTGACCTTCCGTGCGGATCGTGGCGCACATCGACATGGATGCCTTTTTCGCCTCGGTCGAGGAGAAGCTGAACCCGCGGCTCGCGGGAAAGCCGCTGGTCGTGGGAGGGTCCAGGGACAGCCGCGGGGTCGTCTCGGCGGCCAACTACGCGGCGCGTCCGTACGGGATCCACGCCGGCATGCCGATTGCCGAGGCGGTGCGCCTCTGTCCTGAAGCGGCCTTCATCGAAGGCGACCCCAGGAAGTACGTTCACATCTCTCTCCAGATCCTCGACACGCTGAAAGACTTCACCCCCATCGTCGAGCCGTTCAGCATCGACGAGGCGTTCCTCGACCTGACCGCGGTGGAGCGTCTTCGTCCTCGAACGGAAGACGGCGACCACGAGACCTGCCTGAACGCGGCGATCCCGCTCGCCCAGGCGATCCAGCGCGCGGTGCATCGGCGCGTGGGGCTGACGGCCTCGATCGGGATCGCCCCCAACAAGTACGTCGCCAAGATGGGGAGCGGCCTCCGGAAGCCGAACGGGCTCACGGTGCTCTCGATCCGCCGCTTTCGCGAGATCTTCGAATCGAAGCCGGTCAACGAGCTGTGGGGGATCGGAGAGAAGACGGCGGCTTCGCTCGCCACACTCGGCATCCGCACGGCGGGGCAGCTCGCCCGCTTTCCCCGGGAGTTCCTGACCTATCATTTCGGGCTGAGCGGCGATCACATGCAGGATGCCGCGCGGGGCGACGACGAATCCGAGGTGGTGCCCTACTTCGAAGGGGTGCCGGTCAAGTCGATGGGGCACGAGTACACGCTGCCGGAGGACGTGTCGGATCGCGAGCGCATCCGCGCGCACCTCCTCCGCCTGAGCGATCAGGTGGGCCGACGCCTTCGCGTCGACGGATACCTGGGCCGTGTGATCGCGGTGAAGTTCCGCAATGCGCGCTTCAAGACCACCATCCGCCAGCGCGCGCTGGCCGAGGTGACCGACGACGAGAACGTCATCTATGGCACCGCGTGCATCCTCCTCGACGAGAACTGGGACGGAAAGCCGCTGCGCCTGGTCGGCGTCTCGGTGTCGGACCTCGTCTCGGCGCAGGGATTCCATCAGCACGATCTCTTCTCCACCGACGAGCGCCGGCGAAGAATGACCGAGGCTGCGGATTCGCTGCGGAACAAGTTCGGGGACGCGGTCCTGGTGCGGGCGGGAGCGCTGGATCATGGCGACACGCAGCGCCTCTCTCGTGAGGGAGCCAGTCGGAGTCTCGTCCGGGTCCTCGCCGACGAGCGACGATGAGCGACCGACCCAAGATCGTGCTCGGCACCTCGGGATGGTCCTTCAAGGACTGGGTGGGGCCCTTCTATCCGCCCGGCACGAATCGGGCGCACATGCTGGACTACTACGCGGGCGAGTTCCAGGCGGTCGAGGTGAACTCCACCTATTACCGGATTCCGCACTGGCGCACGTTCGAGGCGATCGCGAAGAAGACGCCTCCCGGGTTCGAGATCGTCGTGAAGACGCACCACGACATGACGCACCTGCGCTCCCGCGAGCCCGATCTCTACCGGGACTTCGAGCGCTCCATCCAGCCGCTGCTCGAGGCGGGGAAGCTCACGGGGATCCTCGCGCAATTCCCCTACGCGTTCCGGCGCACGCGTGAAAACGAGGAGTTTCTTCACGCCCTGCCCGACCTCCTCGGCCGATGGGTACCGCTCTTCGTGGAGTTCCGCCACCGGTCCTGGGTGGACGACGCCGTCTTTCAGGATCTCCAGAAGGAGGGCCTTGGCTACGTCAGCGTGGACGAGCCGGACCTTCCGGGCCTGGTCCCGCCGATCGCGCGCCGCACGGGGCCGATCGGGTACGTCCGCTTTCATGGCCGGAACAAGGAGAAGTGGTGGGGGGCCGAGTCGCGCGATCGAGGGGCGCCCGACGGGCCGGGAGTGAAGCGGGATGCCGCGAAGAGCGCAACGCCCGATGACAGGGGCAAGGCCCGCACGCGAGTCCGCGCCGGTGCGGACTTGGGCCCGCTCTTCAGCGGCACTCCCGACCATCCCGCCGAGGCGCCACCCTTGCCGGCTCCGCCCGCCTCCGAGCCGCGCACGTCCAGCACGCGCTACGACTGGTCCTACACCGAAGAGGAGCTGCGCGAGTGGATGGACAAGATCCGTGAGATGACGCAGCAGGCCAAGAAGACGTTCGTCTTCTTCAACAACTGCCACGTGGGGCAGGCGGCGACCAGCGCCAAGCTGATGCGGAAGCTGCTCGAGGGGGAGGGGATGCTGTGAGCCGGGGCGCGAGCGGAGCGGGGACATGACGGGCGGGGGTGTCGCGGGGGGAAGCGATTTCGTCCACGGGCCGGGACTCTTCGACGCCGAGCGCGGCGAGCGCGGGCCGCGTTCCGGCGCTCCCGAGACCCTGGACGAGTACGAGGCGCTCCTGCAGGCGCTCACCTCGCGGGACCGTCGATTTGTCCACGGTCCCTACGGGCTCCGCCGCCGTCCGAACGAGCTGGTGCACCTGGAGCGCCTCCCGGCCCGGCCCGCCGTGTACGGCGACCTCGCCGAGCCTCTGCCGCAAGCGCTCCAGGGCGTGCTACGCGAGGCGGGCATCGAACGCCTCTACACCCACCAGGCCCAGGCGGTGGATCTCGCGCGCTCCGGCGCGAACGTCGCCGTCGCAACGGGCACCGCGTCGGGGAAGTCGCTCGCCTATCACCTGCCGATCCTCGAGCGGCTCCTCCTCCAGCCGGGCGCCACCGCGCTCTACCTGTTTCCGACCAAGGCCCTCGCCCAGGACCAGCTGCGCGGCCTCCTGCGCTTCGCCGCGGCGTCTCCAGCGCTCGGGCGCGCGCTCGCGACCGGCACCTACGACGGAGACACTCCCGGCGAGTCGCGCCGCAAGCTCCGCGAGCGCGCCAACGCGATCCTCACGAACCCCGACATGCTCCACCAGGGGATCCTCCCGTACCACTCCCGATGGAGCCGGATCTTCTCCAACCTGCGCTACGTCGTGGTGGACGAGATGCATACCTATCGCGGCGTGTTCGGGTCCCACGTCGCCAACGTGCTCCGACGGCTGAAGCGGATCGCGCGCCACTACGGCGCCGATCCCCGCTTTCTTCTGAGCTCCGCCACCATTCGAAATCCGCGCGAGCTGGCGGAGTCGCTGGTCGGGGAGCCGGTCCGTGTCGTGGACGAGGATGGCGCGCCCCGCGGACCCAAGCTCTTCGCGTTCTGGAATCCCAGACATGCCGGTCCCGAGCAGGCGGGCGCGCGAACCTCCACGTCGATCGAAGCCGAGCGCATCCTGGTCTCGCTCATCCGGCGGCAGGTCGCCTCGATCGCGTTCACGCGGTCGCGCGTCTCCGCCGAGCTGATCTACCGCTACGCGCGCGAGCAGCTGGAGGAGCGGGGGCGCCGCCGCGCCGAGAAGGCCGAGGGCGGGGCGGTCCCGCTCGCCGACCGGCTGAGTCCCTACCGCGGCGGCTACCTTCCCGAGGAACGGCGCGCCATCGAGCGCCGCCTCTTCGACGGGGACCTCCTCGGCGTCATCTCGACGAACGCGCTCGAGCTGGGGATCGATGTCGGGTCGCTGGACGCGGCCGTGCTCGTCGGCTTCCCCAACACCATCGCGAGCACCTGGCAGCAGGCGGGGCGCGCGGGCCGCTCGCAGGCGCCGTCGCTCGCGATCGTCGTCGCCTACGACGATCCGATCGATCAGTACCTGATGCGCCACCCCGAGTACTTCTTCGCGCAATCGCCGGAGAGCGCCGTCGTGGATCCTTCCAACCCCTACGTGCTCGCGTCGCACCTCGCCTGCGCCGCGCACGAGCTGCCGCTCTCGCGCGCCGACGAGGTCTGGTTCGGGCCGAGGGCCGAGGCGCTCGGGCGCCTGCTGGAAGAGGAAGGCACCGTCAAGTCGCTCGACGGCCTCCGTTACTGGTCTTCGTCCGAATATCCGGCGGGGCGGGTCAACCTGCGCACCATCTCCGACGACACCTACACCATCCTCGAGCGGAAGCCCGGCGCTCCGGAAGCGGAGGCGAGGACCCTGGCCACGGTGGACGCGATCAGCGCGCCGGAGCTGATCTACCCCGAGGCGATCTATCTGCACGAGGGAGACACCTGGTTCGTGCGCGAGCTGGACCTGCAGCAGAAGGTCGCCTACGTCGAGCGGCAGGAGGTGGACTACTACACGCAGCCGGTGCTGGACACGCGGCTGCGGCTGACCGAGACCCGCGAAACGAAGCGCTGCGGCGAGTGCGAGGTGGGCCTGGGGACAGCGAACGTCTCCTGGGCCACCGTCGCCTTCAAGAAGATCCGCTTTCGGAGTCTCGATGCCATCGGCTATCACCCGCTCGATCTCCCCCGCCTGAACCTGGACACGGTGGCGCTCTGGATCCGCCCCGACGAGTCGGCGCGCGCGGCGGTGCGCGTGAAGGGGATGAATCCCGCCGAGGGGATGTCGGGACTCCGCAATCTGCTCGTCACGCTGCTTCCGCTTCACGCCATGTGCGACCGGCCGGACCTGGGAGGCGTCCTCGACAGCGCGAACCTCGGCGAGCAGGCGATCTTCCTCTACGACCGCTACCCGGGCGGGCTGGGCTACGCGGAGCGCGGCTACGCCATCGTGGACGACCTCCTGCGCGCGACGCTCCGCATGATCGAGGACTGCCCCTGCGAGATCGGGTGTCCCTCGTGCGTCGGCCTCCCGGTCCTCCGCCCCGCGCAGCAGCAGGACTACGACCTGCACGGCGGCTGGCCCATCCCGAACAAGGCCGCCACGGAGGCGCTGCTCCGGCGCCTTCTCGGGGCCTGACGCGCGCCGCGCCGCGCGCCGGAGACAGGCCCGATGCTCTCCAAGACACTCCGGGACAGGATCGGGGGGCTGCTCCGGCAAGGCGCTCTGGACATTCCGGTCCCGCACGGGAACGGAGATTCGAATGGCCATGCGGCCGCGCCCCCGCTGTTCACCCCCGAGCCGCGTCGCCACTTCGTCGCGACGGGGATCGAGGAGATCCTTCCCGGCGGCGTGATCGAGACCGCGCAGGGGACCGTCTTCGCGCATGAGCGGCTCTACACCGATCTGGGAGAGCGTCCCGTACCCCTCCTCCGCCGGCTGGCCGAGCTCTGCGCCTACCCCGGGTGCGCGCCGGAGCGCCATGGAACGGGTCCACACTGGGTCGAGATCCCCGGCGTCGACTGCCCCTATCCCGCGCTCCCGGAACGCGCGCGCGCGCGCCGGCGCCGGCCGCGGGATCTGGCGGAGGCGACGGGCCTTCACGACCCTCCGGAGCAGGGGATGTTTCGCCGGTTCGGATACCGGCGCGTGCTCTACTTGGACATCGAAACGTGCGGGCTCTCGGCGGCGCCGGTGTTCCTGGTCGGGCTCTGCATGGTGGGGGAGCGGAATCTCATCCTGCGCCAGCTCTTCGCGCGGGACTACGCCGAGGAGCGGGCGCTCCTGGTGGAGCTCAAGCGCCTGGCCGGGGAGCACGACTTCCTCGTGACCTTCAACGGCAAGGCGTTCGACGTGCCCTTTCTTCGCGACCGCGCCGTGCATCACCGCCTCGATCCGCCGATCGCGATGCCCCACCTGGACCTGCTCTGGATGGCGCGCCGGCGCTGGAAGGATCTCCTTCCGGACTGCAAGCTGAAGACGATCGAATGGCGGGTGCTCCGGCGGAGGCGCGCGGGCGACGTGGGAGGATCGGAGATCCCCGGGCTCTACCACGACTACGTGAAGCGGGGCGAGGCCCACCGGCTGCTTCCGGTGTTCCATCACAACCTGCTCGACGTGGTCGCGATGGTGGAGCTGACGCCGGTCATCTTCGACCCGGATGTCGGGATCTACTAGAGAGCGGCGACGCGAGCGAGTGATCGAGGAGCGGGAGAGGAGCGGGACGGGGTCCCTAGGAGGAGCTTCGCGCGCCCCACATCTCGCGCGTGAGCTCGAAGCGGAGCGAGCCGGGATCGGACGGGGCCTCGTTCGCCCGCACGAAGCCGTTCTTCTCGAGGACCCGCTGGGAAGGGCGCCCCTCCGGCAGCGTCTCGGCGACGACGCGGCGTACGCGCGGGTCGCTAAAGGCCCACGCCAGCGTGGCCCCCACCGCCTCCGTGGCCAGCCCTCTCCCGTAGTACTCCTCCACGATGGAGTACCCGATCTCGATCGTCCCGCGGGGGTCGGGCGGTCCCTTGAAGCCGCCCCCTCCGATCAGGAGCGGCCGCCGCTCCGGCGCGCCCGCCTGGGGCCGCACCAGCCAGGACCAGCCCAGGAACCCGACCGCCTCGGGGTGCTCCTCCAGCCGGCGGCAGAGGAAGTCGCGCCCCTCCTGGTCGTTCTCCCCGGGGGGCCAGGCCCCGTGGATCTCGGCCCCCAGCAGACGGGCCAGCTCGGCGCGGTCGGCCGCCTCCGCCCGGGCGATGGCCGGGGTGGAGGCGATCAGGAAGAGGCGCTCGGTTTGGAGTTGGATCGACTCGGTCACGACATTATCCTTTCATGCGTACCGAATCTCGGCAACCCAGGAACCACGGCAGGTCCTCGTTCCATCGAAGTACGATCGCGTCACCCCACAACCCGGAAGGAGTCTTCCCCCATGAAACGCCATCTGCTTGCATTGGGAGTCCTCGCTCTCGCCATGTCGGCGGCCCCCGCGCTGGCCGACGACGCCGCCACCCCGGCCCAGCCGGACAACGCAGCCCAGATGGCCCAGCCGGCCGCGGCCCAGCACGTGGTCTACGCCGCCAAGGACCTCAAGTGGATGGATGGCCCCCCGGGTCTCCCCGCGGGCGCCAAGTTCACGGTTCTCGCCGGAAACCCGATGGCGCCGGGGATCTACACGATTCGCGCGATGTTCCCCGCCGGCTACAAGATCCCGGCGCACTTCCACGCCGCCGATGAGAACGTCACCGTGATCGCCGGCGAGTTTGGGATCGGCATGGGCGACGCCCTGGACATGGCGAAGGGCGATGTCATGAGCTCGGGCGGCTTCACGTCGCTTCCGGCCGGCATGCACCACTTCGCCTGGACCAAGAAGGGCGCCACGGTCCAGATCCACGGCATGGGGCCGTTCTCGATCACCTACCTGAATCCTTCCGAGGATCCGCGGAACGCCAAGGAAGCCGCCAAGTAACCGTATCCGTCCGTTGACGCCGAAGCGGCGGGGCCGACGTCGTCGAAGGTTCGACTCGACGTCGGGACCCCGCCGTCTTCGTTTCTCCCGCTAAACCCTGCCGCTACCTTGTACCGCCACTGGCCCGTCGATTGCTTTCCGTCCCGCTCGCTCCGTCGCCACGACGCGCCCCTGCTTGCGCGTACGGCACGGCGCGACCCGCCGGAACGGCGGCATCGCGGCTTGGATTGGGGAAGCGGCTCGCGTCGCAAGGGATCGCGCGCCGCAACCGGGAGGCTCTGCCGAGGGACGGAGGCTCGCGGGATGGGTTTGCCCTGCCGCCTTGCGCCGAGGGAGTCCGCGCGGGGGCAGCGCGCGGCGAGGGTCCGGTCCCACCTTCCACCAGCCATCACGCCTGGGCCCCGCCGCGATCAAATCCGGGATCAGCGGCTCACGCCCGCTTCCGCGGCCTTTGGCCGCGGTGGATCAGTACACGCGCACCGGCAGGATCACCATCGCCAGTCCGTGGAACGCGAGACGCCGCTGGAGGGCGACGCAGGTCTGGTTGTGGAGCCAGCGAACGATGCTCCCCTCCTTCTGGAACACGAGCTGGCCGGCGAAGGTGACGCTGCGCGGGAACTGCTCCTGGACCTGGATGCAGAGCTGCTCCAGCTCGTCCACGATGTCGGTGCCGAGCGCCAGGCGCTGCTCGGCGGGGATGCCCAGCTTCCGCGCGAACTCGACGTACTTCCGGAGCTCCGCCTCCGTGCTGGCGCGAAGCGCCTCGATCTCCTCGGCGCCCTTGAACTGGCCGGAATCGATGGCGCCGACCGAGATGAAGATCACCTGCTTGAACTGCCCTGGGAAGACCCGGAACAGGTTCAGGAGCGTGTGAATCCCCAGCCCGCCGAACGAGGTCACGGTGAGCACCGCGGTGTTCGCGTTCTTCTTCAGCGGCGCCTGCGTGGGCTCGCTCGCGGGCAGCGGCACGGTCGTGAGCGCCTGGTCCAGCCGGTGCAGGCTCTGGTTCGTACGGACGTAGTGGCGGCGGATCAGGACGCACCCCATGGCCAGAATCGCCGTGGTGAGCAGCGTGGCCCAGCCGCCCTCGGTGAACTTGAAGTAAACGGTGCCGCACAGGAGGAGCCCGGTCACCGCGAAGCCCAGCGAGCTGATGAAGAGGGCGCGCTTCCACGACTGCCCCTCGCGCCGGAGATTCAGGGCGTCCCGGCACATGCCGAGCTGCGCGAGCGAGAAGGTCAGGAAGACGTTGATCGAGTAGAGCACGACCAGCAGGTGGACCGCCCCCTGGGTCGCGGCCAGCACGATCGCGGCGGAGATGGCCATGAAGAGCACGCCGTTCGAGGTGACCAGCCGCTCGGAGAGGCTGGAGAACCGCGAGGGTACCCACCGGTCGAACGCCATGTAGACCAGGACGCGCGGCCCGCCCAGGAAGCCGGTCTGCGCCGCGACGAAGAGGAGCGCGCCCGAGGAGATCAGCGTGATCGCGACCAGCGCATGGCCCAGGCTGCTCCCCGGCGGGAAGACCTGGCCCGAGATCGCGGCGAAGAGAACCGCATTGAGGGTTCGGCCCGGCACCGGCCGCACCTGGTAGAGCAGGTAGCCGAACAGGATCCCGCCCGCGATGAGCGCGAGCGAGACCGCCATGTAGCGCATCGTGATCTTCGCGGTCTCGACCTTGGGATCGCGCAGCATCGGCACGCCGTTCGAGACCGCCTCGATCCCCGTGTACGTGCCGCCGCCCAGGGTGAAGGCGCGGAAGAGGATCATGAGAAGACCCACCCAGCCGATCTGCTGGACCGCCACCGAGGACTGCTCGTGGAGGTGGTTCCACTCGATCGGCACCTGGTGCGCGCTCGAGACGATCCCCGTCACCAGACCCGCGGCGTGGGTCACGATGAAGAGGAGGAAGATCGGCGAGATCAGCGACACCGACTCCCGGACGCCGCGCAGGTTCAGGAGCGTGAGCGCGCCGAGGAGCAGGAACGTGAAGGGAAGCTTCACGAACTGGTACTGGGTGGGGAGCACGCTGAAGAGCTGGTCGCTGCAGCTGGCCAGCGAGATCGCCACGGTGAGCACGTAATCCACGAGGAGCGCGCTTCCGGAGGCGAGCCCGGCCCCCGGTCCGAGCAGCTTGGTCGCGACCACGTAGCCGCCGCCGCCGGCGGGGAAGCGCTCGATGATCCGCTGGTAGCTGGCCGCGATCACGAAGACGGTGAACGCGGTGAGCAGCGCCAGGGGGATCGCCAGGAAGACATTCCCCTCCAGCGCGAGCCACGCCGCCTCGGGGCCATACGCCGACGACGAGAGGCCGTCCGCGCCCAGTCCGACCCAGGCGAGGAAGGCGGCAAGGGAGATCTTGTGGAACAGCGCCGGGTCGGTGAACGCGCGCGCGGGTCCGATGATGGCCGCGAAGAAGCGCTTGGCGAAACGGATGGGCGCCGGCTCGACGATCGTGCCGACCGGAGGCTCAGGCGGCAGCGCGGGGATCTGGTGTCCCGGGTCCGGTTCTTCCTGGTGGGGTTGCTCGGGCATATATAAGCGGCGAATCCTACACCCGCCGGGCTCATAAAAACACGCCCCGGCGCTACCCGCGTCGGGGCGTCAGGTTACAGGGGGCGTTCGGCTCAGACCGGAGTCACGTTGGCGGCCTGCTTTCCCTTGGGCCCCTCCACGATCTCGAACTCCACCACCTGCCCCTCGGACAGGGTCTTGAAGCCCTCACCCTGGATCGCCGAGTAGTGGACGAAGACGTCCTCGCCGCCGGCCTGCTGGATGAATCCGAATCCCTTGGCCTCGTTGAACCACTTCACCGTTCCCCGCTTGCGCATCGAGCGTTCACCTCCCTCCGAGGGACGCGGAAGCGCCCCTTGCGCCGCGCCGAATACGCCAGGAGCCGTCGCGGGGCACAGCCGTATCCCCCCGCGACGGCTCCGGACCGTCGGCCAGCCTAGTCGTCTTCGGTGCGTCCTTCGGATTTCGCTTCAGCGTTCGTGCACCGGGTCGTGCTTTGAATCGTGCCGCGTGCCAGCGCTGAAGCCGGATGACGAGTGCGAGGCAACACTGATGCAGGATTTCAAAGCGTTGTCCTGCCGGGCCGCGCCAAGGGCCCGGACGCGACGGACCGTAGACCCGCCCTCCGGGGCTGTCAAACCGAAAGTTTCGACTTCGAGCGGACCCACCGGCGCGCGCGTATCGCGATGCGTCTTCAACGCGTCTGGAGGGAGCGCAGACCGCGGGCGGCGCCCTCCCACGCGATGCGCCCGTCGGTGCGGAACTGGTAGCGCGGATGGCGGCGCAGGAAGGAAACCGCGGCCTCGTTCTGGAAGACCCCCGTGGGTTCTGCGGGACCCGCCTTCCGGAAGAGGGTATAGCCGGCGCCCCCTTCGTAGAGGAAGTCGATCGTGGCGACCCGGTAGATGCGGTCGTCGTCGAGCGGATGGCCGTTCACGCGGATGTCCGACGCGTAGTCGCCGCTGATCGAGAACCGCACGCCGCTCACCTGGGCGAAGTCGCTCTTGCCCAGGCGCCGCGCCGCGAAATCCAGGAGCCGCCGGAGGTCGTCGCCGCGCATCGGCACGACGACGATCGTGTTGTCGAAGGGGAACGTGGAGTAGACGTCCGCCACGGTGACCGGCCCCCGCGGAATCGGAGCGCGGATCCCGCCCGTGTTCATGATGCCGACCTCGGCGCCCGCCGTCTCGCGAAGGACCTCGGCCGCGAAGTTCCCGATCGCGGTCTCCACGTCGTCGCGCTGCGGGGTCGGCACCCGCACGCTCGATTCGTACACCGTGGCCCCCATCGCCACGGTCACCGAGTCGGCCACCGGCCGGAGGAGCGCCGCGATTGTGGAATCCTCGCCATCCTGGGGCCGCACCCGCAGGAGCTCGTAGGAGAACCCGGCGGGCCGCCCCTGGGCGAGGTAGAGGACGCTTCGTCCGACACGATCGCCCCAGGCCCCGGTCTGCACGATCGGCACGCCCGCGAGTCCGGGAGCCGTTCCGTTCCCGGCGAAGAGCGGCTCGTCGAGGCGCGTGTGGCTGTGCCCCCCCACGATGAGGTCGATGCCGGGGACGCGCCGCGCGAGCTCCTGGTCGGCGTCCACGCCGAGGTGCGTCAGGGCGATCACGTAGTCCGCCTGCCCGCGAAGGAGGGGCACGAACCATCGCGCGGCCTCGATCGGATCGGAGACGGCGACGCCCCGGTTGGCGCTGATGCGCACGATGTTGACGAGGCTCCCCGTGGTGAGGCCGAGGATCGCGATCCGCTTCCCGCGCCACGAGCGGATGAGGTAGGGCTTGGCCAGGAACCGGAGCGACGCCGTGCTCGACACGGGCGCGCCCCCGATCCAGCGCGCGCCCCGGCGGACCTCGGGGGGCGGAGCGTCTCCCAGGCTCGACGCCCAGCTGCTGTCCGCCGCGGCGAACACGTTCGCGCTCAGGACCGGATACTCGGCGAGCGGGCGCAGGGCGAGCCACGCCGCGGGGCCGTCGTCGAGGTCGTGATTGCCGAGGGCGACCGCGTCGTAGCGCATTGCGGACATCGCGCGGGTGTCGGGGACGCCGCGGAACAGGTTATAGGCGGGCGTCCCCTGGACGATGTCGCCCGCGTCCAGCAGGAGCAGGTCCGGGTCGCGCATCCGCTCGCGCTCGATCAGCGCCGCGCGCGCGGCCGCTCCGCCGACCAGCGTCGCCTCGCTGCGATGGAAGGGGAGCAGATGGGAGTGCACGTCGTTCGAATGGAGCACGACGAGCGAGTCCGCGATGGGGCGCGGGGGGGATTCCGGCAAGGCCGCGCCCGGCGCTGCCGCGGCAATCAGGGCCGCGGCGGTCAGCGCAAACCCGAAAATTAAGCAGCGATACGGAGTTCCGGCTGCGGGCAAACGCCTCAAATGGCTTGACACAAGTCGCGCCTCTCCCTATAGTTACAGTTGGCAAGGCTCAGTCGGTCCGTGCTCGGCGGAGTATCGGCAGCTACGAGTGACAATGCAGTCATCTCCCCAACTCCCGTCATGCTTCCGTACGCCAAAAGCCCACGGTTCCCGCAGGAGGCCCCCACGGTACTCACCCGGTGGGGGCGTTTTTGTTTCATCCAGCAGTGAGTGCGTCTCGGAGGCTTCATGGCTGACGTGGACAAGGTAATCAAATGTCGCGACTGTGGTGAAGAGTTCGTCTTCACGGTTGGGGAGCAGAACTTCTACAAGGATCGTGGCTTTCAGCACGAACCCACGCGGTGCCGCCGCTGCCGGGACGAGAAGAAGCGCGCCTCCGGCGGTCCGGTATCGGCTGCCCCGGTGTCGAACGCGGCCCCTCGGGAGTTCCACGAGGCCGTCTGCTCGTCCTGCGGCCAGATGACGCAGGTTCCATTCCGTCCCACCCCGGGAAAGCCGGTATACTGCAGGGACTGCTTTCAGAACGTCCGGTCCACGCGAGGCATGAACGTCTAGGCGAACGACCTTTCACCCACGTCATACCCTCATCCCGATCGTTTTCACGCCGAAAGGAGGGGCCCCGAACTTGAGACACCGCGGCTCAGTCAAGTGGTTCAGCGAGTCCAAGGGTTACGGGTTCATTCAGGAGGATTCGGGAGAAGAGTTCTTCGTCCATCATTCCGCGATCGTCGCCGACGGCTTCCGCACGCTGAACGAGGGAGAGGTCGTCGAGTTCGACCCGACGGAGGATCAGAACCGAGGCAAGCAGGCCACCAACGTGGTCCGCGTGCAGCACTAGAAGGCCGGCGGGGGAAGCCCCGCCGCACGACGACGATGGTCCAGGACCCCGGCGCGCTCCCGCCGGGGTTCGTTTTTTGGCGCGGATAGAGTAGAGTTTTCGGGTACCCCCAACCATCTCGCCGGAGGATTCGAAACCGAATGCGCTTTGCTCCCATCGCCCTGACCACGGCTGCCGTCCTGATCGCGACCGCCGCCCTGGGACCCGCCGGTCCCGCCGTCGCCGCGCCGAACCTGATCCGCACCCTTCCCAACAAGATGACGGTCATCGTCCGGGAGAACCGTTCGCGCCCGCTCGCCACGGTCCAGGTCTGGATCGACGCGGGAAGCCGCGACGAGACCCGCAGCGAGCGGGGGGCCGCCTCGGTGCTCTCGTATCTTCCGTACGAGGAGACCTCCGCCCGGAAGCGCGGCGAAGTCCACAAGGAAGCGGAGTCCTTCGGCGGCACCCTGGGAAGCGAGTCGGGCTACTCCAGCATCATCTACAACATGACGGTGCCCGCGCGGTACCTGAGCCGGGCGGTCGATATCCTGAGCGACGCCGTCCTCCATCCCTCCTTCAACCAGTACACGCTGGAGCAGTCGGTGGCCAAGGCGCGCCGGGAGTCCCGCGGCGTCCTGAGCGCGGCCGGCGGCGTCAGCCTGAACACGCTCCGGGAGTCGCTCTACGGCGACACGCCTCCCGGGACGCCGCTCCATGCGCCCGAGCTGGAGGTGGCGGCGCTCACGCTCCCGATCGTCCAGCGCTACTACAAGGAGAACTTCGTCGCCGACAGGATCACGGTGGTCGTGGTCGGCGACATCGAGGCCGAACCCGTGGCCGATCAGATCGCGGCGGCCTTCAAGGACGTGCCCACCGGCAAGTCGCGCCCGCACCCGCGCGTCGCCCCGCCCAAGGAGCTCAAGGATCCCATCGTGCGCTCGGTGCCCAACCCGCCCGACGCCGACGGCTCGGTCGTGGCCGCGGGATTCCGCGCACCGCTCTGGGGCACCGCCGACGCAACCGCGCTCGACGTCCTGCTCGCCGTGCTCGTCGACGCTCCCGGCTCGCGGCTCGAGCGCCGGCTGCGCGAGGGGGGCAACGACTTCGGAGCGGCCGCGGCCCAGCGCTCGTTCGGACCCGATCCGGGGTCGGTGGCCCTGGTCCTCTCGGCAGACCCCGCGCGGATGCCCGATGCGGAGGGGATCCTGGTTCAGGAGATCGAGAAGATTCGCGCGCAGCCGGTCACGGCCGAGGAGTGCCAGGCCGCCATCCGCTCCATTCTCACGCGCGAGCTGATGTCGCGCTCGGAGCTCTGGGGACTGGGGCGCGCCACCGCGCTCGCCTATTACCAGGGGCGTCCCGGCGCCGACGAGGTGTACGCGCAGCGCGTGAGCGCGGTGCGGCCCGAGGACCTGTCCGGAGTCGCGCGCAAGTATCTCGACTGGAAGAACGGCGCCGTCGTCGAGATGATGTCTCGGCGCACGGCCGACAGCCTCGGCATCGCCAAGGAGTTCCCGAAACGGTTCCAGGAGAAGCTCTCGCTGTACCAGGGCACCTACCGCAGCGGCCCGCTCGCCACGGCGAGCACCGATGAGGAGCGCCGCGCGCGCATCGACCAGCCGCTCGCTTCGATCTCCCGGGATCCCTTCGATGCGGGGCGCGGCCGCGTGGAGCGCGCCAGGCTCGCGGGCGGCATCCGGCTCCTGACCGGCCAGGACCGAAGCGCCCCCGGCGTGACGGTGGCGGTCTATCTGAACGGCGGCGTGCGCTGGGAGAACGACAAGAACAACGGCATCACCTCGCTCGTCCGCGAGACGCTCTTCAATACGAACGACCCCAAGCGGAACGGCCTCGCCTACCGGCAGTCGCTCTCCCTCCTGGGATCGTTCACGCCCTACCAGGATCGGGACATGTGGGGGGTCTCGCTCGCGGTGCCCTCGTCCGACTGGAAGGAAGCGCTCAACCGGATCGGCGCGATGATGTCCCACCCGGACCTGGACTCGGTGACGGTGGATGCCACGCGGATCCTGCTCCTCACCGCCCTCGACAAGTGGATGGAAGACGACGCGGCCCAGCGGCAGCGGCTCATCTTCGCGACGAAGTACCAGGTGAGCGGCTACCGGCTTCCCGGCGTGGGGAACAAGGTGAACCTCATCTCGCTTCCGACGTCGGCGATCGCGGCCTATTACCGGAAGTTCGTGGTGAAGCCGAACCTGTTCGTCGCGGTCTTCGGCGACGTGAACCCCTCCGAGGTCGGTCCCGCGGTGGAGGAGGCGTTCCGCGACGTGAGCGCGGGACCCTTCAACCCGGGCGAGCCGCCCATGGATCTGCCGTTCCCCGGCTTCCGCGAGAAGTGGGAGCTGGGCGCGGGCTCGCTCACCACCATTCAGCTCGCCTTCAACGGCCCCCCGGCAAACAGCCCGGACATGCCCATTTTCTACGTCGTGAACTCGCTGCTCTCGGGACCGTACGGCTGGTTCCAGAAGTACGTCATGGCCGAGCCGACGGCGCAGAGCGCGAACTCGATCGTGGCGCAGGCGATCGACGAGTCTCCGATCATCGCCTCGCTCACCATCGGCGGCTCGGTGGAGGAGGAGGCGATGGTCAAGCTGCTCTTCCGGCAGTTCAAGAAGGTCGCCGGGATGGAGCTGATCGGCCCCGATCTGGATCAGGACCTCCGGAACGCGAAGACGCACGCCATCGGCAGCTTCTACGGAACGTTCACGACGAATACGTCCCGCGCCTTCCAGTGGGCTCGCGCCGACCTGTTCGGGCTTCCGCCCGACGACCTGCTGGCGCTCCCCTCCAAGATGGACGCGGTGACTCCGGGCGATCTCCTGCGGGTCGGGACGCGCTACTTCCAGCGCGGAGACTGGGAGAAGGCGCCGTACGCCATCGCGGAGACGCGGCCCGGCGGCTGGTAGGCTTGATCCCACAGCCTGTCGCCCTGATCGTCACGGTGCGAAACGAGGAGGCGTCGATCGACGCGCTCCTCGATTCGCTTCTGGGCGGATCGCGCCCTCCCGACGAGATCGTCGTCGCCGACGGCGGCTCGACCGACCGGACCGTGGAGCGGCTCCGCGCTCGCGCGGCCTCGGATCCCCGCGTGCGCTTCCTCGTGGCGCCGGGAAACCGCTCGGTGGGACGGAACGCCGCGGTCCGCGCCGCCCAGGCGTCGATCATCGCGTGCACCGACGCGGGCGTGCGGGTGGAGCCCGACTGGCTGGAGCGGATCACGGCGCCCTTCGCCGATCCCGGCGTCGACGTGGTCGCCGGCTTCTACCGCTCCGCCGGAGAGACCTGGTTCGAGCGCGCCGCCGGCGTGGTCTCCGCGCCGCGCCTCGAGGAGGTGGACCGGGAGCGCTTCCTCCCCTCCACCCGCTCCGTCGCCTTCCGCCGCGCCGCGTGGGAGCGCGTTCACGGCTTCGACGAGCGCTGGGATCACAACGAGGACACCCCGTTCGCCCTCGCCCTGAAGCGGGACGGCTGCCGCTTCGCGTTCGCTCCCGATGCCGTCGTGCACTGGCGGCCGCGGGGCGACCTTCGGAGCTTCTGGCGCCAGCACCGGCGCTTCGGCTACGGCGACGGGGAGTCGGGCGTGCAGGGGTCGTTCTACGGTAGGATCGCCGCGAAGTACGTCCTGGCCCTGGCGTTGCTCGTGGCCGGGGCCTGGTTCCGCCCGGCGTGGTGGGCCCTGGGAGCGGGCGCGCTCCTGTTCGTGCTGGGGCAGGGCCATCGCGGGCGGGGTCGCCTGCCGGCGCCCGCCGCGCTCGTCCTCGTGCCCGCGCTCAAGACGGTGTACGACGCCGCCTATCTCTGGGGATACGCGCGCGGGATCGCGAGTCGTCGCGGCCCGGGCGCGATGAAGCCGGCGTAGCGCGCCGCGGATCGAGGGGGAGGAACGCCCGTGTATGAACCTCGCCACAAGAAACCGATCTCCCGCCGGCAGTTCGCCTTGCGCGTTCTGCACAGCGCGGGGCTCGCGCTTCCCCTCGTGCTTCTCTCGCTGGCCGGCGGGATGGCGGGCTACATGCTGCTGGAGAAGCTCTCCTGGGCCGACGCCTTCCTGAACGCGGCGATGCTCCTCGGAGGGATGGGGCCGGTGGCACCGTTGCGCACCGAAGCGGGGAAGATCTTCGCGGGCGTCTACGCGCTCTACGCGGGACTCATCTTCCTCATCGCCGCAGGCCTCGTGCTCGCCCCCTTCTTCCATCGCGTGCTCCACCGCTTCCACTGGGAACAGGACCGGGGGCGGTCGTGATGAGCGGCGGCACCGCGACCGGGGCGCCGGATCGCCTGGAGATCCCCATGGCGAAAGGCACGCTGGTGCGATTTTTCCTGACCTCCCTCCTGGCGGTCGCCGGATGCATCGCCATGCTGCTCCTGACCCAAAACCGTCCCTCGCTGACCCACTCCATCTTCCGGGTCGTCGCGTTCGTCGGGATCGTCTTCTTTGGGGTGACGGCTCTCTACGCGGGGAAGCGCCTCTTCGATCCGACCCCGGGTCTGATCCTCGACCCGGAGGGGCTCGTGGATCATTCGAACGCCGTCGGCGCCGGGCGCGTCCGCTGGGCCGAGATCCGGGAGATCCGGGTCACCCAGTCCGTGCGGCAGCGTTTCCTGACCGTGATCGTGGACGATCCCGAACGTTTCCTCCGGCGCGGCAACGCCATGACGCGAAAAGTGGCGGCGGCGAATCACCGGCTGGCGGGAAGCCCGATCAACATCACGGCGCGCACGCTCGCGATCCCTTTCGACGAGCTCGTCACCCGCACCTCCGAGTTCTATCGGCACTACGGAAAGCGGGCGTGACGGAGCCCGACCGGAGGCGGCGGCGATGAGCGGGCCCGCCCCGCACGTCGACCGGATTCTGGAGACGGCGCTCTACGTCGAGGATCCGGACCGATCGGCGCGCTTCTATCAGGAGCTGTTTGGGTTCGAGGCGGTCTACGCGGGTCCCCGGCTCACGGCGCTCGCCGTGCCGGGACATCAGATCCTCCTCCTCTTCAAGAAGGGCGCGTCGTCCGGCCTCTCCAAGATCCCGCACGACGGATCGGGGGAGCTGCACGTCGCGTTCGCGATCGCGGCGCCATCGCTCGAGGCGTGGGAGGCGCGCCTGCACGAGAAGAAGATCCCGATCGTGGAGAAGACGGAGTGGGAGCGTGGAGGCACCAGCCTCTACTTCCGCGATCCCGACGGCCACCTGATCGAGCTGGCGACCCCGGGGCTCTGGACGAACTACTGATCCTGTCCTGAGGCTTCGGGACCCGTCACGCCTCCTGCGTCGTGACTTCCTCGGGCTCGGGGGTCTCGTCGGGGCGGGGGTTGAAGATCGCGGCCAGCTCGCCCCGGAGCTGCCCCTCGTCCAGGTTCCACTTGAGCTCGCCCTTGTGCGCGATCGAGATCGCGCCGGTCTCCTCGCTCACCACGATCACCGCGGCATCGGTCTCCTCGGCCAGGCCGAGGGCGGCCCGGTGGCGCGTGCCCAGGAGGGGCGAGAGCCCGCGCGTCTGGCTCAGCGGGAGGATGCAGCTCGCCGCGACGATGGCGTCGCCCCGGATCACGACGGCCCCGTCGTGCAGCGGCGAGTGGGGCGTGAAGATCGTCTCCAAGAGCTCGGCGCTCACCGAGGCGTCGATCTTGGTGCCGGTCTCCACGTAGTCGCGCAATCCCATGTCCCGCTCGAAAACGATGATCGCGCCCCGCCGCTCCTTCCCCATCTCCTCCACCGCCTTGATCGTCTCGGCGACCACGCCGTACTCCTCGACGCGGATGAGCGCCCGGACCAGGCGGTTCTGGCCGATGTGGGTGAGGAGCGCCCGCAGCTCGGGCTGGAAGAGGATCACGAAGAGGATCACCCAGACCGTCTTCAGGCTGCCGATGATCCAGTTGAGCGCGTTCAGGCGGAACCACTGCGCCACGATGGAGGCGAACACGATGATGATGAGCCCCACGAACATCTGCGACGCGCGCGTCCCCTTGATCATGATGAAGAGGCGATAGAAGAGGAACGCGACGATCAGGACGTCGAGCGCGTCGACGAGGAACTGGGGCTTGAGATCGATCATGATCGGGCTTCGGCCTGGATCGGCGCGTCTCCGGCGGGAGCCTCCTCCCGGAGGCGCGCCCTGGGATCGAGAATCGCTTCGGCGCTACGGATCGCGTCCACCGTCTCCCGGACGTCATGGGTGCGGACGATCCGCGCCCCGAGCGCGAGCGCGGCCACCGTGGCGCCCAGCCCCGCGCCCAGCCGCTCCTCGATCGGGATGGAGCGGCCGGTGACGCGGCCGAGGAACGATTTCCGCGATACACCGATGTACAGGGGCCGCCCGAGCGAGGTCAAGCTCGGAAGTCCCTGGAGCACGCGCAGGCTCTGCGGCGCGCGCTTCGAGAAGCCGATCCCGGGGTCCAGCGCGATCCGCTCCTCCGTAATTCCCGCAGAAACGGCGGCCTTCATCTGGCGCTCCAGGAAGCGTCGCACGTCCAGGACCTCGTCCTCGTACGCGACCGGCTCGTGCATGCGGTCGGGGGCGCCCAGGGCGTGCATCAGCACGAGGCCGGCGCCCGCGGACGCCACGATACCGGCCAGCTCCGGCTGGGCGGTGAGCCCCGTCACGTCGTTCACGATGGCGGCCCCCTCGTCCAGCGCGCGGCGCGCCACCTCGGCGCTCCAGGTGTCCACCGACACCGGAAGACCCAGGCGGACCACCGCCGGAAGCACGGGGCGAAGCCGCGCCCATTCCTCCTCGGCGCCGATCGGCGGGTCGCCGCCGGGGCGGGTCGACTGCGCTCCGATGTCGATCGCGTCGGCGCCCTCGCCGGCCATCGCCTGGGCGCGCGCGAGGGCCCGCGCCGGATCGAGCCAGCGGCCGCCGTCGTAGAAGCTGTCGGGGGTGAGGTTGAGGATTCCGGCCACTCGGGCCCGCTCGCTGAGATTCCACGAGCCGGCCCGGTGGCGGAAGATCAGGGGTGCGTCGGAGGCGGGTCCGGTCTGGTTCCGCAGCACGTCATCACGCCGGTCCCGGGCTCTCGCTGGGGCGCAGACCGGGCGCGGGACTCCGGGCCGCGCGCGGCTTCTCCTCTTCGACGGCGGTCACGGGAGCGGTGCCATCCCCGCTGCCGCGGCGGGAGAGCGGCTCCAGCTTCTCGCCGCGCAGGAGCCTCTCGAGCTGATCGCCGTCGAGCACCTCGCGCTCCAGGAGCGCGAGCGCGATGACGTGGAGCTTGTCGGTGTTGTCGGCCAGGAGCTGGCGGGCCTTGTTGTAGGCGCCCTCGACCAGGTTCCGGACCTCCTCGTCGATCATGATGGCGGTCTTCTCGCTGTAGTCGCGGTGCTGCGAGATCTCCTTGCCGAGGAAGACGTACTCCTCGCGCGTGCCGAAGGTGAGCGGTCCGAGGCGCTCGCTCATCCCCCACTCGCAGACCATCCGCCGCGCGATCATCGTGGCGCGCCGGATGTCGTCGGAGGCGCCCGTCGTGAAGTGGTTCAGCACGAGCTGCTCGGCGGCGCGGCCGCCCATGAGATGCGTCAGCATCCGCAGCCAGTACTCGCGCGAGAAGGAATGCCGCTCCTCCTCGGGGAGATAGGCGGTGAGACCCAGCGCGCGCCCGCGCGGGATGATCGTGACCTTGTGGACCTTGTCGCTACCGGGCTGGAGCCACGCCACCAGAGCGTGTCCCGCCTCGTGGTAGGAGGTGCTCTTCTTCTCCTCGTCGGAGATCACCAGGCTGCGCCGCTCGGCGCCCATCATCACCTTGTCCTTGGCGTCCTCGAAGTCGACGGAGTTGACCTTCTTGTGGTTCCGCCGCGCCGCGAGCAGGGCCGCTTCGTTCACGAGATTCGCGAGATCGGCGCCCACCATGCCGGGCGTGCCGCGCGCGAGGACGGTCAGGTTGACCTCTTCGGAAACCGGGATGTTCCGGGTGTGGACGCGGAGGATTCCCTCGCGTCCGCGGACGTCCGGCACGTCCACCACGATCTGCCGGTCGAAGCGTCCCGGGCGGAGAAGCGCCGGATCGAGAACGTCCGGGCGGTTCGTGGCGGCGATCAGGATCACGCCGTCGTTCGACTCGAAGCCGTCCATCTCGACGAGGAGCTGGTTCAGCGTCTGTTCCCGCTCGTCATGGCCCCCGCCCAGCCCCGCGCCGCGATGCCGCCCGACGGCGTCGATCTCGTCGATGAAGATGATGCAGGGTGCGTTGCGCTTTCCCTGGTCGAAGAGGTCGCGCACGCGCGAGGCGCCGACGCCCACGAACATCTCGACGAAGTCGGAGCCGGAGAGCGAGAAGAAGGGAACGCCCGCCTCGCCGGCCACCGCCTTGGCGAGGAGGGTCTTACCCGTGCCCGGGGGACCGAGCAGGAGCGCGCCCTTGGGAATGCGTCCGCCCAGGCGCTGGAATTTCTTCGGGTCGCGCAGGAACTCGATGATCTCCTCCAGCTCCTGCTTTGCCTCGTCGGCGCCCGCGACGTCCTTGAACGTCACCTTGGGGCTGGACTCGAGCGCGACCTTGGGGCGGCTCTTCCCGAACTTCATCGCCGAGGCGCCGCCCGCCTGGATCTGGCGGATCATGACCATCCAGAGAACGACGAGGGCGACGAACGGGATGTAGGAGATGACGAGCGCCCACCAGTTCATGCCGGGCGGCTTGGAGTTGACCGTGGCGGCCGGGTCCTTCGCGAGGATCGCGCGGCCCAGGTCCTTGTCCTCCGCCGGGAGGTAGACCTTGAAGTAGACGTAGGAGACGGGACGTCCGTCCACGTGCGTGAGCGCGCCCTGCTTCAGCTCGCCCGCGACCTCGCGCTCGACGATGGTCGCCGACTTGATGTTCGCCGTGTCGATCTGCGTGAGGAACTCCGAGTAGGGAATCTCGTGGGTCTTGGCCTTGATCTCTCCGTAGACCTGCACGAAGACGAGCACGGCGAGGACCAGGATCACCCAGAGAAGGGCGGTCCTGAGGGGGCGCGCCGGGCCGAAGGGCGTCGGCTTCCGCTGCGGCGGCCGGGGAGGATTGGGCGGACGCTTGCGCTCCCGGCGCTCGGAATTCTTCTGAGCGGGGCGCGAATCGTCGCGCGAACGCGCGGTCAAGGGGCTCAGTTGCTCCGGATTCGGGTTCACTCGGCTGGACTTCCTTTCCTGGAATCGGCAGGGTTGCCGGATGTCTCTAGTGTTGGATGGAAGTTGCTTCCGGCCGGTTCTCCTTTCCGGCCATCAGGATGATGCGCCCTCGCTCCCTGCGAACCTGTACGCCCATCGGGAAATCGGCCGAGCGGCCGCGGCGGTCGTTCGCGAGGGAATGCAGAACGTCCACGTGGGTCGCCAGGACCTCGCGGGCCACCCCGTCCAGATCGTTCAGGGCGCAGCGGAAAATATAAGAACGCAACAGTTTAGGGTACGAAACGAGGCGCTCGGCATCAAGCACGATTTTCCCCTCCTCGGCGCTCAACGTCAGTCCGGAGAGCACGCGCCGTGCCTCGGCTTCCAGATAACCGTCCAGCTCGCGAAAAAGGTCCGCCTGGCGGAGCAGCGCGTCCCGAACCCCCCGGTTCACGCCGTCGCGGAGGCGCGGCAGGATCTCGTGCCGCAGAAAATTGCGTGCCGCCCCAAGATTCGCGTTCGAAGCGTCCTCGCGATGCGCCTGGCCGTGGAGCGCCAGATAGGCCAGCACCTGTTCCCGCGTGACGTCGAGCAGGGGGCGGATGACGCGCACGCCGTGGACCCGGGCGCGCGTTTTCATCGCCGACAGGCCACGAAGGCCGGCCCCTCGCGCCATCCGGAAGAGCACGGTCTCGGCCTGGTCGTCGGCGGTGTGGGCGGTTGCGACCACCTCCGCTCCCGCCAGGGCCGCGAGGCGGTCGAGCGCCTCGTAGCGGACGCGGCGGGCGAGATCCTCGGGGGCCAGGCTTCCGGGACCGGACACGGCGGCGCCCGCGGGTCGCAGGGCGTCGGCCGGGACCGTCTCTTCGAAATAGGGGAGGCCGAGCCGGGCGGCGAGGTCCCTCACGAAGGCGGCATCGTCATCGGCGTGGCGTCCCCGCAGACCGTGGTTGACGTGCCCCACGGCGAGCGGGGCCGGGCGGCCCGTCCGCTCGCGCTCCGCGGCCAGGAAGCGCAGGAGCGCGACCGAGTCGGCGCCGCCCGATACCGCGGCCAGCACGCCGCCGGTCTCGGGAAGGAGCCGGTCGGCCCGAACGCGCCGGGCGGCGATCCGGTCCAGCGTGCGATCTCTCGGATTGAGCGGCGCCGGGGACGGGCGATCCGCGCGCATCAGTGCGCCGCCCGCGCGGGGCGCTGCCGGAAGGCGAGCACGCATGTCACGATGAAGACGAGCAGCACCGCCGACGCCCCGAAGCGGCTCAGCGCCATTCCGCCCTTGCTCACCGGCTTGTCCAGCAGGTCGCCGAGCACGGCTCCGAGCGGCCGCGTCAGGATGAAGGCCGCCCAGAAGAGGGCGGTTCGCGAGATCTTGGTCCAGAAGTATCCGGCGGCGACCAGGGCGAGGAGCAGCCCGAAGACGACGGCGCTGCCGCGATAGCCGAAGCTCGCCGTGTCCGCCGTCCAGTCGCCCAGCGCCGTTCCCAGCGTCTGGGAGAAGAGGATCGTCACCCAGTAGAACCACTCGGCCGCCGGCGTGCGCACCGAATCCACCGAGACCGTGCCCAGCGTGCGCTTCCAGACGAAGAGCGACGTGAGGAGGAGGGCCAGGAGCAGGGTCGAGCCGCCCGCGTACCCGATTCCCAGGTCGCGGTCGACCAGATCGGCCAGGGTCGTCCCGACCGTGGTGGTCGCGATGATCGTGGCCCAGTAGAGCGAGGCGTGGAAGCGCTGGGCCTTGACTTGGATCTGGACGAGCACGGCGAAGATCACGGCGAAGATGGCGGTGCCGACCACGTAGCCGAGCTGCATGGACATCGTGACCGCGTCGCCGCCGGTCTCGCCCAGCGTCGTCGCCGCGATCTTGATGATCCAGAAGAGGAGGGTGACCTCGGGGACCTTGCTGGATGTCTCGCGCTCCGTACCCATTTCAAAATTGTACGGGTCGGAGACAGGATGTCTAGCGAACGCGCACCCGGCCCTACCGCACGAGGATCATTTTCCGGATCCGGAACTCCCCGAGAGCCTCCAGGCGCGCGAGGTAAACGCCCGAGGCGACAGGCCTTCCCCGCGCGTCCGTGCGCCGCCAGACGGCTTCGTGGCGCCCCGCCGGGAGCTGGGCGTCCAGCGCGGTGGCAACCCGCCGTCCCCGGACGTCGAAGACTTCGATCCGCGCGCGAGCGGCGCGCGGCAGTCCGAAGCGGAAGGACGCCGCTTCACGCACCGGATTGGGCGCGGGCGCTTCGAGCGCCAAGGGAGGCGCAGGCGGGGACGCTTCGTCGGCCACCGCGGTCACGTCCAGCTCGGTCAGCGTGAGGCGGCGGTTCGGAGCCACGTTCCGGTAGGTCTCGACGATGCCCGAAGGCCACGTCACGGTGATCGAGTCGACGACGACCGCGGCTCCCAGGCCGAACTCGAGCGGCGGCGAATCCTGGGACATGTAGCCTGAGCCTCCGGAGACCTCCCGGATCTGCCTCAGCGAGCCCGTGGCCACGCGCACCCGCGCGCCGATCGCGTCGCGGCTGGAAACGCGCCCGACCAGGGTCACTTCGAGCCAGTGGTTCGAAGAGGCGAGGTCGTTCCGCAGGAGGCGGCTTCCGGTGGCGTCGTTGGCGACGAAGAGATCGAGATCCCCGTCCCCGTCGTAATCGGCCCACGCGGCTCCGGTCGCGTTGCCGGCGTCGCCGAGCGGTCCGCTCGTGAGCGCGGCGAAGCCGCCCGCGCCGTCATTGCGCAACAGCTTGCCGGGCTGGCCGTAGTTGGCGACGTAGAGGTCGAGGTCGCCATCGTTGTCGTAGTCCCCCCACGCCACGCCCGTGCTGTTGCTCGTGTCGCCCAGGGGGCCCGCCGTGATCCAGGTGAACACGTTCCCGCCGTCGTTTCGAATCAGCTTGTTGGCGGTGCCGTAGTTGGCCACGTAGAGGTCGAGGTCGCCGTCGTTGTCATAGTCCCCCCAGGCGGCGCCCTGGCCCGGGCCGCCGTCCTCGATGTACACGCCGGCGATCCGGGTGAATACGCCGCCGCCCTCGTTGCGCAGGAGCCGGTTCGGGCCGTCGTTCGTGATATAGAGGTCGGGATCGCCATCGTTGTCGTAGTCGCCCCAGCAGGCGGCCAGCCCCCATCCGGCGTCCGCCAGCGGACCCGCAGTCGCGTCCACGAATCCCGCCGGGCCGTCGTTCCGGAGCAGCTTGTTCGGCGTTCCGTAGTTCACGACGTACAGATCGAGGTCGCCGTCTCCGTCGTAGTCCACCCAGGCGGCGCTCTGGCCGGGACCGTTGATCCCGAGCGGCCCGGCTGTGACGTCGGCGAATCCGGCGGCGCGGTCGTTCCGGTAGAGATGGTTCGGCGAATTGAAGTTCACGAGGTAGAGGTCCGGGTCGCCGTCGCCATCGTAGTCGCCCCACACCGAAGCGCTCCCGTTTCCCGCCTCGTCCAACGGAGGCGCCGTCACGTCGGTGAAGTTGTCTCCGCCGTCGTTTCGGATCAGGAGGTTCGGACCGTCTTCCGTGAGGTAGAGATCGAGGTCGCCGTCGAGGTCGTAGTCGGCCCAGGCCACGCCGAACGAAGAGCCCCGGTCGCCCAGCGGTCCCTTCGTGAGCGCGGTGAATTGGGCCGAAGCCGGTGCCGCGGCGAGCAGGGCGGCTGCGGCTGCGGAGAGAAACCAGGCGCGAGTCCAGGCCAGGAGTCGAGTCATCGCGTGCTCGTTCGTCGGGGAAAAGCGGGAGGCCCCGCGCCGGCGGGGCCTCCCCGTGAGCTTATCGGACCAGCACCATCTTCTGCGCGCGCTCGACGCCGTCGCCGCGGAACCGCACGACGTAGACGCCGTTCGCGAGCGGCTCGCCCGAACGGGCGCGTGCCGTCCACGAGACGTTGTGGTCTCCCGCGGCGTACCAGCCCGAGGCCAGCGTGGCGACGTGCTGCCCCGCGACCGAGAAGAGATCCAGGGCCACCGATCCCGCGCGCGTCAGGCTGAACCTGAGATTGGAGCCCACCACGGCCGGGTTCGAGGCGCGGAACGCGATCGCGCCGTCGGCCACGGAAGCCGGCGTGAACGCAGGCGCGGTATTGACCGACGCGCCGCCAGCCATCGCCGCGCCCGGAGCGACGACGTGGAACGGCCGCATCATGTCGTTCTCTTCGTGCTCGAGAATGTGGCAGTGCCAGACGTACCCCGGCTCCGCCGTCGCGTCGAACGCGAACGACGGGGATTCGTCCTGCGGAGCCCAGCGCACCAGCACCCGCGTGACCTCGCCCGGATTCATGCGGAACGTGTCCTTCCAGCCGCGCTCGTTCGCGTCGGCGGGCGTCGGCTTGCCCTTGAGATAGGGCCCCACCGCCACCGGCACGTACGTGTCGGAGGGCAGGCTGGGATTGGCCGCGTCGAACGCCATCTGGTAGCGGCGGGCATTCAGCTTCTGGCGATTCAGGAGCTGGAATTGGACCAGGTGGATGTGGATCGGATGCGTGTCGCCGGTCAGATTCGCGATCTCCCACATCTCCGTCGTGCCCAGCACCGGATACTCGGTCGCCGGGGCGTCGTAGGGCATCCCGTTCAGAAGGGCGCCGAGCGGGTCGTCGCCGAGAAGCCTCTCGTTCAGCGTCATCGTCCGCGTCACGGTCGGGTTCGTGAGCCGGGTCACCGTCGCGAGCGCCGGCGGAATCACGCTGTTGTCCGGCCCCGTCGAGGGGACCACCCGGAAGAGCATGACCTGTCCCGTGGTCTGTCCGTCCGGCGCGTCACCCATCGGATAGGGAGCCTTCGCCGTGTTGCGCAGGAGGAACTCGGTTCCCGGGGGGTAGGCTGAGAAGTCGATCACCACGTCGGCGCGCTCGCCGGGCGCGATCACGAGTCGCGGCGAGTGGACGTTGGCCGGATCGTTGAGGAGCACCGGTTCGGCGAGATATCCGCCGTCGGTGCCGATCTGGTAGAAGGCAGGTCCCGGCGTGCTGCGCACGCGCTCCATCAGGGCCAGGCTGTAGAAGCGCGCCTGCGAGCCGTTGAGCATGCGGAAGCGGTATTTCCTGGGTTCGACGTTCAGGTAGGGCCACACCTTCCCGTTGACCAGGATGACGTTCCCGAAGAACTCCGGAATCCACTTCGGATGGACGGAGGTCACGCCCACGTTTGGATACCAGAGCTGACCCTCGGTCGTGAACATGCGGTCCTGGAACGCGAGGCCCATGTCGTAGGGGGCCTCGGGCAGTCCCGGGGGTTCGTTGCCCGGATCGGTGATCAGGTAGTAGCCCGCGAGTCCCGCGTACACGTTGTGCCGCGTGTAGCCGAACGCGTGGTCGTGATACCAGATCGTCGAGGCGAGCTGCGTGTTGACGTACGTGTGAACTTCGTTGGTGAAGTCGGGTCCTGTCTCCGCGAAATCCTTCGTGAACCATGTCATCGGCCCGCCGTCGCTCTGCGGCTCGACCTCCGCGCCGTGCACGTGGGTCGTGATCGGCACGCCGGTCGAGGTCTCCGCCTTCATGATGGTCGGGTCGATCGCGTAGTCCAGGATGTGCGTCATCGGGAGATGGTTCGTCCACCGGATCTGGATCGGCACGTTGTGCCGCGCCACGATCGTCGGTCCGGGATAGGTCGCCGTCGCTTCCGTGAGCCCGTACCCGTACACGGTGGTGGGAGGCAGGTCGCGGTGGAGCTTCTGCTGGATCTGGTAGGCGCCGATCTCGAGGAAGCTCCCCGGCATGGTCGCGTCGATCGCGGCCGGAATCGGCAGCGGGTCGACGTACTTGGCCAGGGAGAGCGGATCGAGAACGGTTTGCGCGCAGGCCGGCGAAGCGATCCCCGAGAGAGCGAACAGGGAAAGCGCCGCGATCGCCGCAAGCCGCGGTATTGCACGACGGGTGCTCATGGAAGAACCCCCCAGGATGCGCGTGGAGCGCATCGTCCGCGGCGATCGAGGTGTGCCTCCGCGCGGGTGGATCAGGGCCGGTCGTTCATCGGCGCGGAAGCGAAGCTGCAGTGCTTCAGGTCCCCTCGCTCGCCGCAAGTCGAACGGGACCCATGGACGGCAGCGAGGACATTCTTGTCCCACCGCCGCCGGAGGTACAGCTATCCACCGGATGCTGACAGGGGGGTCCGTTGGTATACCGGGGCGGAGGGGCTGCCGGGATCCGACGGGAGGGATTCAATGGTGGCGGCGCAGGGATTCGAACCCCGGACCAAGGGATTATGATTCCCCTGCTCTACCGCTGAGCTACACCGCCACCTCGGGCGGAAAACACTATGCGGGGGCGCGGGTTCTGTCAAGGCGGCGGGCCCCCAGCGCCCGCACGGGGGTGACGACTTCTCGTTTGTGTTCCGCGGGATGGCGAGACGGTCCGGGAACCGCTTCGGGGCGCAACCCGAATTCTACGTTCCCCGGGGAACGTAAATTGTGCCGTGTCGACACGGGTTCGTCCTCTCTGGCGTCGTCCCCCTTTGACGGCGCGGCCGTCGGACCGACGCGGCCCTCCTCCAGGCAAGGCACATCCGAGGAAACCCGCCCCGATTGACACTCGCGGCCCCGGTCCCCTAAACTGCGGCGAACACGACCACATGCCGGCTGGCCGGGTGACCCCGCCCGCCACCCAGGGAGAATTCCAACGCTCATGTCTCGAAATGTCGTGGGAGGGCTGATGGCCCTCCTGGTCATCGCGTTACCTCTGGCGGCAAGGGCGGACGATCTCACCGGTTTCGGCGGGATCGGCTTTCGCGGCGGGCTGTCCAAGTTCGGCAGCGAGGCGAACACCCCGCTGAGCCTGACCACCAACCAGCCGCTCGCCGACGGGACCAAGCCGCGCCTGTCGGGGGATCTGGTCTTTTCCTACGTATTCGGCAGCCACGTCTGGGGCGACGTGACGGTGGGCTATGCGTGGAACCGGCTGGACACCAACGACAACCGGTTCTGGCTGGAGAGCGCGGTGCCGATCACGGGCGGGCTCCGCTACCTGCTTCACGAGGGCAAGGCCATCCGGCCCTACGTGGGAGCCGGAGGCGGGTTCTACGTCTGGTCGATCCAGTCCAAGGATCTCGGGGCCGCCAAGGACCCGAGCACCTTCGAGCGGTACCGGCGCGCCGATCCCGGCGTCTATGGAATGGCCGGGGTGGAGCGGACGATGTCCAAGCACATCAGCACGACCGCCGATGTCGTGTATCACCACATCTTCGCCCAGAACACCGCCGACTTTCCGAGCGGTTATAATGGGAACAAGAGCTTCACGCAGATCCGCCTGGGCGTCTCCTTCTACTTCACGCTCACGGAGCGGATCGATACCGGACTACCGGAGTAACGTATGAGGACCTTCGCGGCGCCCGGCGAGAAGTTCGCACCCAGCGTGCGGCCGGAGACCGCGCCGGAGCGCATCCCGGTGGATTACGCGCTCACGTTCGACGACGTTCTCCTGCTTCCCGGCTACTCCGAAATCCATCCCCGCGACGTCGACACCAGCACCCTCCTCACGCGCGAGATCACGCTCAACACGCCCGTGGTCAGCGCGGCCATGGACACGGTCACCGAGAGCGCGCTCGCCATCGCCATCGCGCGCGAGGGCGGCCTGGGCATCATCCACAAGAACCTCCCGGTGCTGGAGCAGGTGGAGGAAGTGGACAAGGTGAAGCGCTCGGAGAGCGGAATGATCGTGAACCCGATCACGCTGCCGCCCGACGTGCCGATCGCGCGCGCCCTCGAGCTGATGGAGAAATTCCGGATCTCCGGCGTTCCGATCACCGAGGGAAAGCGCCTCGTCGGCATCCTCACCAACCGCGACCTGCGCTTCGTGAAGAGCCCCGACCTCAAGGTCCGCGACGTGATGACGAAGGAGAACCTGATCACGGCGCCCGTGGGGACCACGCTCGAGGAAGCGGAGCGGATGCTCCACCAGCACAAGATCGAGAAGCTCCCGGTCGTGGACGACCAGTACAGCCTCCGCGGCCTGATCACCGTGAAGGACATCCAGAAGCGGATTCGATACCCGCGCTCCTGCAAGGATCACCTGGGTCGGCTCCGCGCGGGCGCGGCGATCGGCGTCGGCCAGGACGCGAACGAGCGCGTGGCCGAGCTGGTGCGCGCGGGCGTGGACGTGGTCGTCATCGACAGCGCGCACGGCCACTCCAAGGCGGTGATCGAGACGACGCGCGCCGTGAAGACGGCGCACCCCAACCTCCAGCTCATCGTGGGGAACGTGGCCACCGCCGACGGGGCGCGCGACCTGATCCGGGCGGGCGCCGACTGCGTGAAGGTGGGGATGGGTCCCGGATCGGCGTGCACGACGCGCGTGGTCGCGGGCGTGGGCGTGCCGCAGATCAGCGCGGTGCTCGAGTGCGCCAACGAAGCGGCCAAGGCCGGCATCCCGATCATCGCCGACGGCGGCATCAAGTACTCGGGCGACATGGTGAAGGCGCTGGCCGCGGGCGCGCATTCGGTGATGCTCGGGAATCTGCTCGCCGGCACCGAAGAGAGCCCGGGCGATACGCTGCTGCTCGAGGGCCGCACGTACAAGGTCTATCGCGGCATGGGATCCTTGTCCGCGATGTCTTCCGGCCGCGGTGACCGCTACTTCCAGGAGGGCGTCCGCGATCTGAAGAAGCTGGTCGCCGAGGGGATCGAGGCGCGCGTTCCCTACAAGGGCCCGGTCGCGAACGTGATCTACCAGCTCATCGGCGGCCTGCGCGCCGGGATGGGCTACTGCGGCGTCGGCACCATCGAGGGCCTCCGCACCCAGACCCGCTTCGTCCGCATCACGCAGTCCGGCTTGCGCGAGAGCCATCCGCACGATTTGACGATTACTAAAGAAGCGCCGAACTACGAGATAAGATAGTCCGCCCATGTAAGTCCGCCCGCAGGCGGACTAACCCCTGTTCTTTCGCCTAACCCACCCGCAATTTCCAGTTCATGCCTCCCACGATCCGCCCCGCAAGCCCCCACGAATCCAACGCCATCGCCAACGTCTTCCTACGTTCCTGGAAAACCCTCATGCCCGACATCCCCATCGGCCACACCGACGGCCAGGTCCGTGCATGGATCGCGGGAAGCGTCATGGTGGAGAAGCGGGTCTACGTGGCCGTCGAGAACGAGTCGGTCGCCGCCATGATGGCGATCTCCGAGGATGGCGAAGGGGGATGGATCGATCACCTGTACGTCGCGCCGGAGCACGTGGGGCGCGGGGTGGGGAGCGCGCTCGTGAATGAGGCGCTCGCCCTGCTTCGTGCGCCGGTGCGGTTGTATACGTTTCAAAGCAACGTGCGGGCGCGCGAGTTCTATGAGGCGCGGGGGTTCAGG
>DASQJL010000097.1 GCA_035631035.1 Candidatus Binatia bacterium
CGGCTTCCGTCGGCGCCGTATACCTCTGGGTGCTGCATGGGTCAGATGTGTGGAGCGAGACGATGACCGATCAGGGAATCGATCCAGGCCGAGCCGATTCCCCTCACCTGTTCCGGGCGCAATATGGGCCTCGTTGGGACGCCACCGTCGACGTGGTCATCGGCGTGCGAACATCGCCAACCGATGTTTCCCTCGTTCTGCGGAAGGACGTACCCATCAACCAGGTGTACTGACGTGCAACGAGCCACGTGCGGTTCGATCCAGGGCCTTTGGACGCGCACGGCGACCTCGGGGCCTTCCGCACGCTTCAGAAGCAGGCTGGCTGGCGCACGAAGAGCGTCGAGGCCCAGATGCGACGCTTCCTGGGCAGCGGCGCCCGGCGGAAGCTGCGCTACGCGCACTTGCTTGTCGCCGCGCTCGAGCTCGAACGGTTCCCTCAGCCGCTCCTTGGCGTGACTGCCGTGACCGGGCGGCAAACAGAATGGCGAGGCGGCTGAACGCTCCGCCTCGCCGTTCGTCGTTTCGGATCCGAAAGAACGATCGTTTCGCTACTTTCTCCGCTGCCTTGTCGCCAGGATTCCCAAGATCCCCGTTCCGATCAGCACGACGCCGCTGGGCTCGGGGAGGTTCGTGGGAGGGGGATTGGTCGTGCCCAACAGGCCGTGCCATTCCTCGAAGCCCGCGTCCGACGTGAAGTCCGCTTCCATGCCCGTCGTCGCGCCCATCTTGTTATAGAAGTAGAGATAGTCCGTGCTCGAAGCGCCGGCGAAGTAGCTCGTCGGGATCAGGACCTGGATGTCGTCGTGTCCGCTGCCGGCGGCCAGGCTGTAGTCCATGTACACGGTCTGGTCCGTCGTGCCGTCGAGGTTGTAGCGGAGGACGCCGCCCGCGCTCACGACGTCGGCGGTCGACGTCAGGGAGCCGTTGCCCGCCAGCGTGTAGAGCCGCAGTTCATCGAGTGAGAGGAACTGCTTGCCGCCGCCGTTCGCCTCATTGATGTCGAGCGAGAACGAATAGTAGCTCGTCGAGCCGACGGTCACGGTGGCGAGCTGGTTCAGCTGAATGGCATGGGTCCACGTGCCGGCGACGTCATCGTACGTCACATGCGCGTCGCCAGAGGTATTCATCCCCTCTTCCACGCCGTTGGCCTGGAGCCGCTCGAACGGGCTGTACACCCCCGTTCCCGTCGGCGAATTGACCAGCTGTGTCCAGATGGTCCCGTCGGCCGAGGCGTACGTGGTCCCGGATGTCGTGAGATCGATGGGTGGGAAGGCCAGGGCTGCCGACGCGCCGAGAAGCAACGCCGCGGCGCCGAACGCAATCAATAGACGCATTTCGAAACTCCCTTGGATCGGAACGTGCGGAGCCGTCGGGGACCTGGCCCGCGTCATGAGAATCTCGAACTACCCCCTCCCGGAAAACCCCCGGACCGAGAGGCGAAGCGGACAGCGCTCGCACCGAGACGAAGCGCACTTCAAGGGTTTCGAGCACACTGGAAACGATGTAATCGATTCCACTGCACCGCCCGGTGTCATGAAATCACGGCCATCTGTCTTGGATATCGGACAGTAGCCCCAAGAGGACATGGACCTGCCGATCCTGCGTAGCCCGCAACGGAGCAAACGTTTGCGCGGAGTCGGCTCAATGCCCTGCAAGACTCACGACCTGGGCGAATTGCGCTTCCTGCAATGGACGTGCCCGCAACCGTTCGGGCAGACTCACCGGAATGAAAATGCGCCTCCTGTCCTTCGCCATAGGCCTCTTGGCCTCGGCCTCCTACGCCGCGCCGGTGCCGACGGGACCTCCCAACATTCCATCGAACCGGCCCGCATTCCCGGAGCAGGCGCGCGCGCCCGAGGTGCACACGCGCACGCCGTTCCAGGTGACGGAGATCGCTTCCGGGCTCCGGCTGCCATGGGCGGTGGCGTTCCTTCCCGACGGGCGCTTCCTCGTCACCGAGAAGCACGTGGGGCATCTGGTGGTCGTCACGCCGAGCGGTCAGAAGTCGAAGCCGGTCGCGGGTCTGCCGCGGGTGGATGGACGCGATCAGGGGGGCCTGCTCGACGTCGTTCTGGCGCCCGACTTCCGGACCAGCCGAATGATCTACTGGTCCTATTACGAGCCGCGCCGCGGCGGGAACGGACTCGCCGTCGCCCGCGCGAAGCTGGACCTCGCGACGCTGCGGGTCGCCGGCGTCCAGGTCATCTTCCGGATGCAGCCGACGCTGGAATCGACGATGCACGCCGGAGGGCGCATCGTCCTCGCCCCGGACGGCACGATCTTCGTGACGCTGGGCGAACGTTCGATTCTCCCGGGGCGCCGGCAGGCACAGAATCTCGGCAGCGACCTGGGGAAGATCGTGCGGATCCGTCCGGACGGCTCGGTGCCGCCAGACAATCCCTTCGCGCGGCGCCAAGGCGCGCGCCCGGAGATCTGGACGTCAGGGCACCGCAACGTTCTCGGAGCCGCGCTGGACGGAACGAACCGCCTCTGGGTGGTCGAGATGGGACCGCGCGGAGGCGACGAGTTGAACCTCATCCAACGCGGCAAGGACTACGGCTGGCCCATGATCGGCTACGGGGAGGAGTACTCGGGCGAGCCGATCCACAAGGCCACGCAGGCGCCGGGCATGGAGCAGCCCGTCTACTACTGGGATCCGGTCATCGCGCCGTCCAGCCTGACGATCGGCTCGGGCCGCCTGTTCCCCGAATGGCGCGGGAATTTTCTGATCGGCGGGCTTGCGAGCGAGGCCCTGGTCCGCCTGGTGGTTCGCGACGACCGTGTGGTGGGCGAGGAGCGGCTCCTCACCGACAGGCACGAGCGCATCCGGGACGTGGCGCAGGGACCCGACGGCGCGATCTACCTCCTCACCGACGATGAGAATGGCCGCCTGCTCCGCTTGGCACCACGGTAGGATGCTCTCTGCACCCCTAGGGAGGGTACGTTCAGCGTGAAGCGCCTGGCTCTCGTGGTCGGTCTCGCCGCTCTCACCATGCCGCACGCGGCTCGAGCGGATTCCGCAGGGCCTCCGGTGGCGCGCCGCTCACTCGTCGTGGACACCACGTTCGGCATCCGGCTGGAAGATCCCTACCGCTGGATGGAGGAGCCGGACCGTCCCGAGTTCCGAACGTGGCTCCTCGAGCAGGGCGACTACAGCCGAAAGCGCCTGGATGCGATCCCGGGTCGCGCGGCCCTGGCCCGTCGCCTCAAAGAGCTCTCGTTCGAAACCTCCGGTCCCGGCTCGGTCGAGCGCCGCGGATCGAAGATCTTCTACCTTCGCGTGGACTCGGGGAGCTCGCTCGCGAAGCTGGTGGTGAGCTTCGCCAACGGAGCTGAACGGGTGCTCGTGGATCCGGAGCGCGTCCGCGGGTCCGATTCCGTGCACGTCTCCATCGACAACTACTCCGTCTCGTGGGACGGCGCCCTGGTCGCCTACAACCTGGCCGAAGGCGGCAGCGAGGTCACGCGCGTTCACGTGATCGAAACCGCGACCGGTTCGGAGAAGCCCGACGTGGTGGAGCACATCTGGGGGCAGTTCCCGGTCGTGTGGCTGCCGGACGGGAGCGGATTCTTCTACACGCAGATGGCCGACGCGGGATTCCGCGATCCCAAGGTGGATCCGATCCTCGGGATGCGCGTACGCCGGCATCTTCTGGGCACCCCGGCGAAGCAGGATCCCGTCTTCATCGCACCGGACTCGGCCTCGACCCTCACCATCGAGCCGCGCGAATTCCCGATCATCGACGTTCCGATCGGTACCCGCTACGCGATCGCCTACTGCGTCGGGGCCCATCCCGAAGTCCGCATGTATGTCGCGCCCCTCGAGTCGGTCGTGCCGGGGAAGATCCCGTGGCAACGCGTCTGCGAGTACGAGGACCGCATCGGCAACTTCGCGCCGGACACGGCCTCGCTCTACCTGCTTTCGCACAAGGACGCGCCGAACGGCCGCATCCTCCGCGTTTCGGTCGACGATCCGAAGCTGGCCTCGGCCGAGGAGGTCGTGCCCCAGTCGGAACGCATCCTCACCGACATGGCGGTCACGCCGGACGGCCTCTACACGCTGCAGACCGAGGCCGGCGTGGATCACGTCTACCGGATCGCGCGGGGACAGAAGAACGCGAGGGAGATTCCGCTCCCGCTCGCCGGCGCCGCCAAGGGACTCGACGGCGCGCTCGACGAAGAGGGGATTCTCTTCTCGCTGACGGGCTGGACCACCCCGGAGCGGTACTACCGATACCTTCCGAGCGAAGGACGCGTCCGGGACACGGGAATGGGCGTCCGCAGTCCCGTCGATTTCTCGCACATCGTCGCGGAACGGGTTGAAGTGAAGAGCTTCGACGGCACGATGGTGCCGCTCACCATTCTGCGGCGCGCCACGGCCCGGCGCGACGCGGGTCATCCGACCCTCCTCAGCGGTTACGGCGCCTATGGAACCTCGATCCGTCCCGGGTTCAGCGCTTCGCGCATGGCGTGGCTCGAGCGCGGCGGCATCCTCGCCTACGCCCACGTGCGGGGCGGTGGGGAGAAGGGAGAGGCCTGGCACCAGGCGGGGCGCGGAGCAAACAAGAAGAACGCGGTGGGCGACTTCATCGCGTGCGCCGAGTACTTGATCGCCAAACGCTACACCTCGCCCTCGCATCTCGCGGCCACCGGAAGCAGCGGCGGAGGGCCCCTGGTGGGCGGCGCGATCGTTCGGCGGCCAGACCTGTTTGCCGCCGCCGTGCTCTACAACACCGTCCTGAACACCGTGCGCTTCCTGCACGGAACGAACGGAGCGAATCAGATTCCCGAGATGGGCTCGCCGAACGACGAGGCCGGGTTCCGCGCGCTCGTCGCGATGGATCCCACGCTGGCCGTTCGGAAGGGAACTCGGTATCCCGCGGTGCTCGCGTGCGTGGGACTGAACGACCGTCGCGTTTCGATGTGGCACTCGGGGAAGTTCGTGGCGCGGCTACAGGCCTCGGGCACCCGGGATCCCGTGTTCCTGCGCGTGGAGCCCGAAGCGGGGCACGGCGTGGGGACGACCCGCGATCAGGGCGTCGCGCTCCTGGCCGACACCTACTCGTTCCTGTTGTGGCAGTTCGGAGATCGGACGTTCGCCCCGTCTCCGTGACTCTCGCGAGGCACAGCCCGCGAGAGCGCAGGCCATCGAGATCCAGGAAAGGAGACATCGAGATGAGCGGTGGGGCAGCGGCGGCAGCGGCGGCGGCTCGGATGCGGGCGATCCAGGCATCGGGCGCGATCGTACGACTGGAGGCGGCGGAATTCGAGCGACTCCTGATCCACAATGCCGGAGGGATCGTCGTGCACGCTCCGGGCGGATTCCTGGGAGGGCATCGCTACCTGACCAGCTACAAGGGCCTCGTCTTTTCCACGAAGACGCGCGAGCCGCTTTCGCTGCCCGGGTCCTCGGAGATCATCGAGGCGGGTAGGATCTGGACTCCGCACTAGACGAGGCTATTCCTTCGTGTCCGGATCCCAATGCTCCGCGATCTTGCCCTTCTCGACGCGGAACATGTCGAACCAGGTGGTGGTGTAGCTCTTCGAGGGATCCTTGGGGTCCTTTCGCCGGCTCACGAAGCTGAGCACGACGAAATCGCCGTCGGCGACGATCGCGACGAGGGGCGCCTTCACGCTCGGTTGGATCGGCGTGGGCTTGGTCACCTTCGAGAAGAACTCGACGAACGCGGCGCGCCCGGTGGCCACGTTGGGGTTGTGCTGGATGTAGGATTCGGCCATGTACTTGTCGGCAAGGTCCATGTGGCCGGCCTCGAATACCTCCCGCCAGAAGTCGTAGACGAGCCGCTTGTTGGCTGCCAGGCGAGCGTCGGGATCGGCCAGCATCTGCTCGTGGTTCGGATTCGCGGTGACCGCGACCTGAGCCGCTGCCGGAGCCGCGGCCGTCACGGCGAACAGGATCATCAGGATTGAAACGCACCGTCCCACACGCACCTCCTTCGGCCCGCTGACGAGACCAACTCCAAGGGCCCGGAGCATCCCACCCCCTAGCGGGGCCCCGCAACTCCCGATTGGTCACGATCTTGCTGATGCCGCGGCAGCTTAGCCGTAACTCGGTGCAGGAACGCAGCCACCATGAGAAAAACTGTAATCTCTTCCAGCGAACCCGACCATTCGGTCCAGTTTTACGAGGACGACGCCTTCCTGTGCCAGGAGGTGGGACGCTTCCTGGGGGCCGGCCTGGACAGGGGCGAGGCGGTCATCGTTATCGCCGGCGAGCGCCATCGGAGGGGCGTCGCCGCGGCCCTCGACGCCTCGGGATACCTCCTGGGCGAGGCCCGCGAGAGCGGGCAATTCCTGGAGCTGGACGCCGAGGAGACGCTCGAACGCTTCATGAGCGGCAGCCTTCGCTACGGCATGCCCGACGCCGATTCGTTCGACCGCGTCGTGGGGGGACTCATCGAAGGTCGCTGCGGGGACGCGAGGTACAGCGGCCTTCGAGCGTTCGGCGAGATGGTGGATCTCCTGACCGAACGGGGAAACGCTCCCGCCACGCTGAAGCTCGAAGAGCTCTGGAACGGCCTCCGCCGCACGCACCCCTTCCGACTCTTCTGCGGCTACTCGATGACCAACTTCCGGAAAGCGGAAGACACCGAGAGCTTCCGTCGGATCTGCTCGCTGCACGAGCACGTCCTTCCGACGGAGAGCTACGACGACCGGTGGTCGCTCGATCAGCAGCGGCTGGGCATCACCGACCTGCAGCAGCGCTCCGGCGCCCTCGAGGCGGAGATCGCCGAACGCAAGAAGCTGGAGCGCGCCCTGCGCGAGGAGCAGGCCCGCCTTCAAGAGGCAAACCGCCGCAAGGACGAGTTCATTGCCTTGCTGAGCCATGAGCTCCGGAATCCCTTGGCTCCGATCCTGACCTCGCTCGACCTGATGGACGTGCGCGGGGATGTTTCCTCCAGGCGCGAGCGCGAGATCATCCGCCGCCAGGCCCGCCACCTGGCCACTCTGGTCGAAGACCTTCTCGACGTCTCGCGCGTAGCGAGCGGAAAGATCTCCCTCCAGAAGCAGGTCATGGAGTTCGCGGCGATCGCCGACGCGGCTCTCGAGATGGCGGGGCCCCTGTTCCAGGATCGCTGCCAGGTGCTCGAGCTGGAAGTGCCCGGCAAGGGCCTCCTTCTCGAGGCCGATCCCGTCCGCCTGCCGCAGGTCGTGGCGAATCTCCTGGCCAACGCGTCCAAGTTCACGCCCGCGCGCGGGCGGATTTCCCTGCGCGCGGTCCGCAACAAGGCGGAGATCGTCGTGACGGTCGAGGACGACGGCATCGGGATCGCCCCCGAGGATCTCGATGACATCTTCACTCCATTCATCCAGGCACGCCAGGGGATCGACCGCTCCGAGGGCGGGCTGGGCCTGGGCCTGACGCTGGTCCGCAGCCTGACCGAGCTCCACGGCGGCTCGGCGACGGCTGCCAGCGAGGGCACGGGGAAGGGAAGTCGGTTCACGCTCCGGCTGCCCGCGGCCCGGAGCGAGCCGGCTCTTCGTGGTCGCGCTGCACGGAAGGGGACGCGACCGGAGGAGCCCGATGCCAAGGCCGCCGCGGGGCGGCGGCTCGCGATGCACGCGAATGGCCATGGCCACGGCCGGCGCGTGCTGGTCGTCGACGACAACCGTGATGCCGCCGCCTCCCTGGCGGCGCTGCTGGAGGAGTTGGGCTTCGCGGTCCGCACCGCGCACGACGGGGAAGAAGCGATGGTCGCGGCCGCTTCGTTTCCGCCGGACGCGGCGATCGTGGACATCGGGCTTCCCGCCATGGACGGCTACACCCTCGCCACGCGCCTCCGTCGCGTGCGCGACGGAGCGCCGCTACTCCTCATCGCGCTCACGGGGTACGGCCAGGCGGCCGACCGCGCGAAGTCGGTTCTGGCCGGCTTCGACAAGCACCTGGTGAAGCCGGTCGGCGCCGAGGTTCTTGGGGCGGTTCTCGGCCGCGCGGTCATCGACGATCCCTCCGTACGCTGATCTTGAAGCGTCCCTTGACAGGGCTCCCTTCGGGTCTTAATATTCGGTTATTGGCGAAATAACGAACAATGCGGCCGCCGGTCGCCGGCGCCGCGAGGGGGGCCATGAGCATCGACGAAGTCTTCCGTGCCTTGAGCGATCCGACGCGTCGCGAGATCCTCCGTCTTCTCCGAAATCGGGACATGACGGCGGGGGAGATCGCCGAACAGTTCGCGCTCGCGAAGTCGACGCTGTCGGGGCACTTCAACGTCCTGAAGCATGCCGGACTGGTCGTATCCGAGAGGTCCGGGACCTCCATCGTCTATAGCCTGAACCTCGCCGCCTACGAAGAGGCCCTCGCGGGCGTGATGTCGCTCCTGGGCGTGGGCCGAAAGGAGAAGCGCGCGTGAAACCGCACTGGAAGACAGAGCTGCCGCTGCTCACCCTGATCGCCGGGATGTTCGTGGCCGCGGCCTTGATTTGGCCCCACGCCCCCGCACGCTTCCCGGTGCACTGGGGTGTGGACGGGGAAGTGAACCGCTATGGTGGCCGGTTCGAGGGCCTCCTGCTCCTCCCGCTCATGGCGGTCGTTCTGTACGTGCTCATGCTGTTCCTGCCTCGGCTGGACCCGGGGCGGCTCAACTACGCCCGCTTCTCGGGCGCGTACTACACGATCCGGTCTCTGGTGATCGCCCTCCTGGCGATCCTCTACGCGGTCATGATCCTTGCGGCCAAGGGCGCCCCCGTGGACATGACCCGATTCGTGGGGCTGGCCATCGGCGCGATGTTCTTCGTCCTGGGAAACGTGCTCGGGAAGATCCGCCCCAACTGGTTCGTCGGGGTGCGCACCCCCTGGACCCTCTCCAGCAAGCGTTCGTGGACGCGCACGCACCGGCTCGCAGGCTGGGTCTTCGTGGCCGGTGGCGTCGCGCTCATGGCGGCCGGGATCATTCGTACGCCGTTCGCCATGGAGACCGCCTTCGCCATCCTGGCGACCGGCATGGTGGGCGCGATCGTGTACTCCTATCTCGTGTGGAAATCCGATCCCGACCGGGTGCCTCCGGCGGGTACGCTGCCCGGCAACGACGAGCCCGGAGCTGAGGGAATCCGCCCAGAGCGCTGAGGGAGCGGCCCCGACGCCGCCTCGCGCTCGGGCGCACGCCGGCAGCGCTGTACAAGTGCGCCAATGACTTAGACGCGTCTCATTCCAGGGCACGGTTCGTGCGCATCGTGCGCTCACCATGCCCAACCTCAATCGTCTCTTCGTGCTCGTCGCGCGCGGCACGGCCATCGGCGCCGCGTCGTTCCTGCTCTTCGCCGACGCGACACCCTCTCGAGCCGCAGACGTCGCCACCGACAATTCCGACTACTACCCGGGCGACGTCGTGGTCATCACCGGCAGCGGCTTCCTGCCCGGAGAGCGCGTATCGCTGCGGTTGGACCAGCATCCGACGCTCCACGATCCCTACGTCTTCACTTCGACCGCGGACTCCACCGGCGCGTTCCAGAACGCGGACTACACGGTCGAGGACCAGGATCTCGGCACGAGCTTCGATCTCATCGCCACCGGTCTCACTTCGGGCATCGTCGCGACGACGTTCTTCACCGACTCGCCGAAGGTGGGATCGGTGACGGTGGTGCCGCTGTCCGGGGAGATGTGCGACAACGACGGAGGCTCCGTCACCTACACCGTGACGGTGAACCGCGGGTCGGGAAGCGGAAGCACGGGCTCGTTCACGGCGAATCTCTCGGTGACGACGGCGCTGCCGGCGGGCGTGTCCGCGACCTTCTCCCCCAACCCCGTCGCGTTCACGCCGGGGCAGACGTCGCGCACGGCGACCCTGACCCTCGCGGCTTCGGGCGCCGTGGCCGCGGGATCGACCGGATTCACGGTCCAGGCCATGACCTCGGCCAGCGACTTCGCCACGGGAACCGAGCTCTTGCAGGTGCACACCCTCCCGGTCGTCACGCCGCCCGCCCCGATCGTCCGCGGCAGCGACGCCGGGCTGTGCGGCGCGGTCGTGAGCTTCGCCGCGACCGCGACCGGAACCCCGGCGCCGGTCCTGACCTACGCGCCGGCCTCCGGGACCCTGTTCCCGGTCGGCACGACCACCGTCACCGCCACCGCGACCAACTCGTGCGGCTCGGGCAGCGCCACCTTCACGGTGACGGTGAACGACAACGAGCGGCCGGTCGTCACGGTCTCCGATCTCACGCGATCCACCGACCCGGGCGCCTGCACCGCCACGATCGCGGCGCTCGGCGCCTCCGCCACGGACAACTGCGCCATCGCCACCCTGGTGGGCACGAGAAGCGACGCCGCGGCGCTCGGCGCTCCGTTCCCCAAGGGCGCGACGACGATCACGTGGGTCGCGACGGACACGCACGGCAACACGGCGTCGGCCACGCAGCAAGTGACCGTGAACGACACCGAGAATCCGACGATCGCGGCTCCGGGCGCGCTGAATGTCACGACGGGTCCCGCCGCCACCCAGTGCGGGCTGCTCGTCAGCGACGCGACCTTGGGTTCGCCGACGGCGAACGACAACTGCGGCGTCGCGGTGGCGCGGACCGGCGTCCCGGCCGGAAACCTGTTCCCGGTGGGGACGACGACGGTTACCTACACCGCGACGGACCCCAGCGGAAACACCGCGGTCGCCACGCAGGCGGTGACGGTTGCCGACACGACCCCTCCCACCGTCGCCGTGAGCAACTTCGACGTGCCGGCCGACGGCGGCCTCTGCTCGGCGGTGCTCGGATCGCTGGGGGCGTCCGCCGGCGACGACTGCGGCGTCGCCACGCTGAACGGCCTTCGGAGCGACGGTCTGGCCCTGAGCCAGCCGTTCCCCGTCGGCACGACGACGGTCACGTGGACGGCCACCGACGTGCATGGCAACAGCGCGACGGCATCGCAAACCGTGAAGGTGACCGACCATGAGAACCCGGTCCTCACGACGGGCGACCTGACCGTATCCAACGATCACGGCGTCTGCTCGGCCGTGGTGACGCTGGGCACCTCCGCCGCGGACAACTGCGGCGTGGCGAGCCTGGTGGGAACCCGCGGCGACGGGCTGCCGTTGACCGGTCCCTTCCCGAAGGGCACGACGACCGTGAGCTGGCTCGCGACCGACGTGCACGGGAACACGTCGAGCGCGACGCAGCATGTGACGGTGAACGACACCGAGAATCCGACGATCGCGGCTCCCGCCGCCCTGAACCTCACGACCGGCCCGGGCGCCACCCAGTGTGGGCTCCTCGTGAGCGATGCGACCCTGGGCTCGCCCACCGCCCATGACAATTGCGACGTGAGCGTCGAGCGCACCGGTGTCCCGGCAGGGAACCTCTTCCCCGTGGGCACGACCACGATCACCTACACCGCGACCGACCCCAGCGGCAACACGGCCGTCGCGACCCAGACCGTCACCGTGGCGGACGACACGCCCCCGACGATCGCCGCCTCCAATCTCTCGTTCGACACCGACGCGGGCACCTGCGCCGCCGTCGTCGCCTCTCTGCAGACCACCGCCGCCGACAACTGCGGCGTGTCGAGCCTCACAGGCACCCGGAGCGACGCGGCGGCGCTCACCGATCCGTTCCCGGCGGGCGCGACCACGGTCACGTGGGTGGCGGCCGACGTGCATGGCAACAGCTTCACCGCGACCCAGACGGTGACCGTGACGGACCATGAGAACCCCGTCATCACGACGGGCGACCTTACCGTCTCCAACGACCATGGCGTCTGTTCGGCCGTGGTGACGCTGGGCACCTCCGCGGCGGACAACTGCGGCGTGGCGAGCCTGGTGGGGACCCGCGGCGACGGACTGCCGCTGACCGACCCCTTCCCGAAGGGCACGACGACCGTGAGCTGGCTCGCGACCGACGTGCACGGGAACACCGCCTCGGCGACGCAGCAGGTGACGGTGAACGACACCGAGAATCCGACGATCGCGGCTCCTGCCGCGCTGAGTCTCACGACCGGTGCCGCCGCCACCCAGTGCGGACTGCTCGTGAGCGATGCGACCCTGGGCTCGCCCACGGCCCATGACAATTGCGACGTGAGCGTCGAGCGCACCGGTGTCCCAGCGGGGAACCTCTTCCCCGTGGGCACGACCACGATCACCTACACCGCGACCGACCCCAGCGGCAACACGGCCGTTGCGACCCAGACCGTCACGGTGGCGGACGACACGCCTCCTACGATCGCCGTTGGAAACCTGGATCTCTCGACCGATCACGGTGTCTGCACGGCCTCGATCGGCTCCCTCGGCGCCTCGGCGAGCGACAACTGCGGCATCGGCACGTTCATCGGCACGCGCAGCGACGGCGCGCCCCTGACCGATCCGTTCCCGAAAGGCATCACGACGATCGCCTGGCTGGCGACCGACGTGCACGGCAACACCCAGAGCGCGGCGCAGACCGTTACGGTGGCCGACCATGAGAATCCCACCGTGACCCTGAGCGACATCTCAGTCTCCACCGACGCGGGTTCCTGCGCGGCGACGATCGCGCCGCTGGGCGCGACCGCTGCCGACAACTGCGCGATCGCCTCGTTCACGGGGACGCGCAGCGACGGGCTTCCGCTGACCGACCCCTTCCCCCAAGGCACCACGACGATTACCTGGAATGCCACCGATAGCAGCGGCAACCAGGCCGGCGCAACGCAGCACGTGAGGGTTGCGGACACCGAGCACCCGACCCTTGCGGCGCCGGCCTCTCTGAATCTGACGACCGGGCCCGGTTCCCAGACGTGCGGCGTGGGTGTGGGGAACGCCGCCCTGGGAACGCCGGTCGCCTCGGACAACTGCGGCGTGACGGCGACGGTGGAAGGGATCCCCGCGGGGAACCTCTTCCCGGTCGGCACGACGACCTTGACCTGGACTGCGACCGACCCGAGCGGCAACACGACGATGGCGACCCAGACCGTGACGGTCGTGGACGACACGCCGCCGTTCGTCGCTGGGGGCGAGAGCTTCTACCAGGCCGATGCCGGCTCCTGCGGCGCCACGATCAACACGTTCGGGACGGTTGAGCACGACAACTGCGGAATCCAGTCATCCGTCGGAGCGCGCAGCGACGGTCTGGCCATGTCAGACCCGTTCCCGGTCGGCGTTACATCGGTGACCTGGACCGTCACCGATATCCACGGGAACACCAGCACCTATACCGATCTCATCCATGTCGAAGATCATCAGGCGCCGTCGATCGTGGCGCCCGCCGCGGTGCAAGCCGCGACGGGTTCCGGAGCCCGCATCTGCGGCGCCGTACTTTCGGACGCGGCGCTGGGTCAGCCCATCGCCACCGACAACTGCTCGGTCGTCGTGACCCGCTCGGGCGTCCCGGCGGGGAACGTCTTCCCGACCGGCACCACCACGATCACCTGGACCGCGACCGATCCGAGCGGGAACGCCGTGAGCGCGACCCAGGCGGTCACGGTGGTGGACAACACGCCGCCGACCCTGACCGTGCCGCCGGCCGTCTCCTTCGGGACCGGTCCGAACGCCACGATCTGCGGGCTCACGGTGACCGACGCCATGCTCGGCGCGGCGGCCGCGAGCGACAACTGCTCCGTCACGCTGACCCGGACCGGCGTCCCCGCGGGGAACCTCTTCCCGACCGGCGTCACGACGATCACCTACACCGCGACCGACCCGAGCGGCAACACGGTCAGCCTCACGCAGCTCGTCACGGTGACCGACACGACGCCGCCCAAGGTCACGGCGGCCAACATCACCCGGGCCACCGACGCCGGCCTCTGCAGCGCCGCGATCGCGAACCTGGGCGCCTCCGCCACCGACAACTGCGGCTCGCCCACGCTCACGAGCGCGCGAAGCGACACCAAGTCGCTGACCGATCCCTTCCCGAAGGGCGTCACGACGATCGTCTGGACGGCCACCGACGCGGCGGGCAATACCGCGACCGCGACCCAGACCGTCACCGTGACCAACGCCGCGCCGGTCGTCCAGATCGCGGCCCCCGTGAGCGGGCTGGTCGTTCCCGTGGGAACGCCCGTGTCTCTGGCCGGCACCTTCACCGACGACAGCGGCGACCTGCACACGGCGTCCTGGACCTGCGACGCCCTCGCCTGCGCGGCCTCGGTCAACGAGGGCTCGCGTACGGCGTCGGGCTCGGTGACCTTCGCGACGCCTGGCGTGTACCGGATCAAGCTCGTCGTGACCGACCAGTGCGGCGCCGCCTCCACGGCCACGACGGTGGGCGGGCTCGACGCGATGGTGGTGGTCTACGATCCCAACGCCGGCTTCGTCACGGGCGGCGGATGGATCCAGTCGCCCCCGGGCGCCTACGCGCCCAACCCGGCGCTCACCGGCAAGGCGAACTTCGGCTTCGTGTCCAAGTACAAGAAGGGGATGACGGTGCCGACGGGCGAGACGGAGTTCCAGTTCAAGGCGGGGGACGTCGACTTCCACAGCTCCAGCTACGACTGGCTCGTGATCTCCGGCGCCCGCGCGCAATACAAGGGAACGGGAACGATCAACGGTTCAGGGAGCTTCGGATTCCTGCTGAGCGCGGTGGACGGCGAGACGCCGGGCGGCGGCGGCAAGGACAAATTCCGGATCAAGATCATCGACAGCGCCACGAGCCAGGTCGTCTACGACAACATGATGGGAGCGCCCGATTCCTCGGCGGCGGCCACCCTCCTGGGCGGCGGCTCGATCGCGATCCAGACCAACGGCGGCAAGGCCTCGGCCAGCATCGGCGCCTCGCTGGACGGCGGCGCGGCCGCGCCCGCGGTGAGCGGCCTGGCGCAGAACCGGCCGAACCCCTTCAATCCGGAGACCACGCTTCACTTCACGCTCGCCCGCGCCGGCCGCGCCACGCTCCGCGTCTTCGACGCTCGCGGCGCCCTCGTCCGGACGATCGTGGACGACGTGATGGAGCCGGGCGCGCACGAAGCGCGCTGGAACGGGCTCGACGCGCGGGGCGGCCGCGTTCCGTCGGGCGTCTACTACGCGCTCTTCGCTGCCTCCGACGGAACGCGCGACCGCATCCGGATGGTGCTGATCAAGTAGTTCGCCTCATTCCAGCCACGACCAGGACCACCCCCGCCACCACGGCCACGGCACCCACGGCCGGCGGCACCGGAACGTGCTTCTTCTCCTTCACCGTGATGTCCACGGGCCCGAGGTCGGCCTTCTCTGACTTCTTGGTATAGGTCAGGCCGCCGGCGAGAAGCCCCGCAAGTCCAAGCACGATCAGCAGCACGCCGACGATTACCAGTCCTTTCATAGCGCCCTCCGTACCGATCCGGAAACCGATGTACCGAACGGCGGCGCGATGGCATGCGCCCCCTTGGCATAGTTTACACGGATTGTTGAAACCGGGAGCGGGTGGCACTAGGCTGCATCCGCCTGTGCAGCCTGAAGCAGGAGCCTCTGGACTGGTGGCGCATCACGAGATCGGGGTACAGCGTGGAGGCTAACCCATTTCTGGCACAGTAACTGCACGAGGGAGCCGGCGGCATCTGGTAAGAATGGCGCGTTCGCCCCGAGTCGCGCCCGGACCACGCAGCGTCCGAGCAGCCGCCAGCCACCCGCAATTAGAGGACGAAAATCATGAAGTCATTCCGGACGATTGTTTTCGCCCTGAGCCTCGCCGTGCTCGGAGGAGCGTGGACACCACGCCTCGCGCAAAGCGAACCGGCCAGCCTGCACCTCAACATCACACCCTTCGGCGGGTACTCCGATTTCGCGAAGGAGGTCAACCTCGACGATCGTCCTGAATTCGGCGGCCGTCTGGGAATCGGGTTCGGACGCTACATCGGCATCGAAGGCTATTACGCCTGGATGAGCACGCACACGAAGTCGGGGAGCGCCGACTCGCTCTTTATCGCGACGCCGGCCAGCCTGGCCCCCGAGGAAAACGTCACCCTGTCCCGCTACGGAGCCGACGTCATCCTGAACCTCATCCCCAGCTCCGGATTCAATCCGTACATCCTCGGCGGGTGGTACGAGGATCAGGTGAAGACCAAGGACCGCACGACCAACCGGAAGCAGTTCTTCAACGGCATCGAATTTGGCGGCGGCGTGAAGCTCGGTTTGAGCAAGCGCGCGGCGCTTCGCTTCGAGGTTCGCGACAAGCTGTGGTCGTTCGGTGACGATCCCGCCATTCCCGATCCTCCCGGCAACGACAACCTGAGCAACCTCGTCTACACGGGCGGCATCCAGCTCACGCTGGGCGGCCTCACGTCCCACGACGAGGACAAGGATGGGATCAAGGACAAGGACGACAAGTGCCCGGGCACCCCGCTCGGCGCGCGCGTGGACGAGAGCGGATGTCCGATCGACTCCGACCACGACAACGTGCCCGACGGCATCGACCAGTGCCCGAACACGCCTCAGGGTGCGACGGTGGACGCCCGCGGATGCCCGACCGACTCGGATAACGACGGCGTTCCCGACGGCATCGACCAGTGCCCCGGCACGCCCCCGAACACCTCCGTGGACGCCCGCGGCTGCCCGGCTGATGCCGACGGCGACGGCGTTCCCGACAGCCAGGATCAGTGCGCGAACACGCCGCAGGGCGCGCAGGTGGACGAGCGCGGCTGCCCCAAGGACTCCGATAACGACGGCGTTCCCGACGGCATCGACCAGTGCCCGAACACGCCCGCGAATACGCAGGTGGACGCGCGCGGCTGCTCGACCGACTCGGATAACGACGGCGTGACCGACGACAAGGACCTCTGCCCGAACACCCAGGCGAACGTCAAGGTCGACAAGGACGGCTGCCCGATCGAGCTGACGGAGAAGGAAACCGAGCTCCTCGACAAGGGCCGCATCACCACGCGCGAGATCCATTTCGAGACGGCCAAGTGGGACATCCTCCCCGAGTCGCGTCCGGTGCTGGACGAGATTGGGAAGGTGCTCATCCAGTGGCCGCAGCTCAAGATCGAGATCGGCGGCCATGCCGACGCACGCGGGTCCGATGCCTACAACATGGACCTCACGCAGAAGCGCGCGCAGGCCGTGCTGGATTACCTGGTCCAGAACTTCCCGCAGATCAAGGCGGACCAGTACACGGCGGTGGGCTACGGCGAGCGCAAGCCGGTGGCCTCCAACAAGACCGTGGAAGGGATGGCGAAGAACCGCCGCGTCGAGTTCAAGGTGCTCAACACCGAAGAGCTCAAGAAGGAGAGGGAACGCCGGCGGATACTGCAGAAGGGCGAATAGAGCAGGCACTGTCTTTGCATCATCTCGAACACGGCAGGCGGGAGGGGGGTCGAAAGGCTCCCCTCCTGTGATTCCATAGAAAGGAGCACTCCATGAAGCGCTGCGCTCTCGCGGTCCATCGTGTCGGTCACTCCCTCTGGATGGCATTGCTGCTCGCTCTGGTCGCGGTTCCGGCCTGGGCGCAGCAGGGCGGCGGCGGTGGAAACGGCGGCTCCGGCGTGTCGGCCACCACGACGACGACCGAGACGACCTCGGCGGCATCCTGGACTTCCGATTGGAGAATCTGGGCTCTGGTCGGCGTGGTGGTCCTCGTCATCCTGGTGATCGCGCTGACTCGAGGCAGGGGCGGAAGCAACACCACCGTGGTCAAATAAACCCCCGATCGAGGACGGAGGGTGGAGCTCCGCAAGACTCCGCGCCGTCCGATTGAGGAGGCGACATGAAACGCTTCGGCCTCACCCTATATCGCCGGACGATGCTCGGCCTGACCGCGGCGGCGACGCTGCTGTTCGTGCCGCCGGCGCTGGGACAGGATTCCACTTCGGTCAGCACCAGCCACACGTCCATGACGACGAGCACGTCGTCGGAGTTCGTGTCGGATTGGCGGCTCTGGGCGCTGGTCGGGGCGGTCGTGCTGATCATCCTGATCATCGCTCTGACACGGAGAGGAAGCGGTGGAGACACCACGACGATCGTGAAATAGATCGCGTGCGCGGGTTTCGAAGGGGAACCCGCGTCGCTCCCTGAACCAAGAGACCGGCGGGCCCGCCCACGTGGGGGCCCGCCGTTTCGCTATACTCCCCGGCGCCGGAAGTGCAACTCCATGGGGGGTGACGATGACCAACGAGGACGACGCCGCGCGGCCGCGCGGGGGATGGCTGCCGTGGGCGGTGCTTTCGCTGGGGATCGCGCTGGCAGGGTGGTTCGTTGGGATGGGCGTCCAGAGCGTCCGCACGGCCGACCGGTTCGTCAGCGTGAAAGGGGTGGCCGAGCGCGAGGTGAAGGCCGACCTGGCTCTCTGGCCGATTCAGCTCGCGGTGACCGACAACGATCTGGCGGCGGCGCAGACCCGGCTGGCCCAGAACGCGGCGCGGGTGGTGGCGTTCCTGCGCGAGAACGGCGTGGACTCGACCGAGATCGAGCTGCAGACGCTCCGCGTCACGGACATCATGGCCAATCCCTTCCGCGGCGAGCAGCGGGCGGGAACCCGCTTCATCCTGCAGCAGACCGTGAACGTCCGCTCCGACAATCCCGAGCGCGTGCAGGCGACCAGCCAGAAGGTGGGGGAGCTGGTGAACGCGGGCGTCGTCCTCACGTCGGGCCCGGAGTGGGGGCCAGGCGGGCCGAGCTATCTCTTCCGGAAGCTCAACGACCTGAAGCCGGCCATGATCGCGGAAGCCACCGCCCAGGCGCGGAAAGCGGCGGAGCAGTTCGCCAAGGACTCGAAGAGCGGCCTGGGCGGAATCCACCGGGCCAACCAGGGGGTGTTCGTGATCCTGCCGCGGGACGCGTCGGGCTCCGACCAGGGCCCGGCCATCGCCGAGGCGACGCAGATGTACAAGATCGTGCGCGTGGTCTCGACGGTCGAATACCAGCTGCGCTAGAGGCGCCTTCGCCCGGCGCGGCCGCGCAGGATCAGGGTGTCGAGCGCGTAGTGACCGCCTCCGGTCAGCGTGAGCGTCACGAAGGGCACCAGGTAGACCAGTGCGAGCTCCTTGTCGGAGTAGCTTCCCGGCCCGTTCTGCACGAACGCGGCCACGAGGAGGAAGAAGATGATCGGTCCTGCCGCCAGGCGCGTGGCGACGCCCAGGATGACCGCCGCGGCGCAGACCACCTCGGCGAACAGGACCAGCGAAAAGCTGACCTGGGAGCCGAGACCGATCGGATTGGCGAAGGTCGAGGCGCGCTCCGACCAGTGGAGCAGCTTGGGGAGTCCGTGACCGAAGAGAAGCAGGGCGCCCGCGCCCACGCGGAGCAGCAGGAGGCCGATCGAGGTCAGATGATCCTTGGTCCGTCGCATGCCGCTCCTTTCGAGAAGGGAAGCCGCCGATGAACGAACGGAATGATAGCCGAAGCGGGGCCGTCCTATTGACGGGAGGTAGCGGATTCGTGGGAAGCCGCGTGGCGCGGCGCCTGGTCGCGGCGGGACGGCGCGTGCTGGCGATCGTGCGCGCGAAGGGGGCGGCCCCCGAGCTGGCCGATCCCGCTCTCGCCGGCTGGATCGAAGAAGTCGAGGGCGACTTTACCCGCCCCGAAATCGCCGGGCCGGCGGCCGCGGGCGCCGCCGCCGTGGTCCACTGCGCCGCCACGGGCGGGCCCGACATCGAGGCGGCGCGGCGCGTGAACGCGGAAGGAACCCGCGCCATGGTCGAGGCGGCCGAGCGGGCGGGCGTCCGGCGCTACGTGCAGATCTCGACCCTCTCGGTCTATGCGCGCGGCCCGGAGGGCACGCTCGACGAGGAGGCGCCGCTCAAGGAGGAGGGGGATCCTTACGGCCTCACCAAGGCCGAAGCGGATCGCGTCGTGCTGGCGGCGATGGAGCGCGGGCTGCCGGCCGTGATTCTGCGTCCGGGGGCCATCCTGGGCGCGCACCGGACCTCCACCTGGGCGGTCACGGTGCCCTCGCGCATTCGCGACCGCCAGATGAAGCTGCGAGGCGACGGGCGCGAGATCATCCCGTGGGTGCACGTCGAGGACCTGGCCGAGGCGGTGCTGCTGGCCCTCGACGACGATCGCGCCGTGGGGCGCGTCTACAACGTGACCGACGGCGACATGACGTGGCGCGGATACACCGACCAGGTCCGCGGCTGGTTCGGCACGGCGCCCCTGGAGGAGATCCCCGTCGCGGAGTTCGGCGGCTACTGGATGGGCCGCTTCGACGCCTCCCGCATCCGGCGCGAGCTGGGGTACCGGCCGCGCCATGGATACGACGAGGGGATGGCGGAAGCGGCCGCGCACTGGGCGCGCGAGCGCTCCCGCGAGCAGCCTTCCCGCTGAGCCCGGGGGCGCGGGCCGATCAGCGCTCCCTGCGCGCCGCTTCCTCGATGGCGGCCCCCGCCTCGTCGTGGAACGTGAAGACCGAGTGGAAGGTCCCCTCGACGCCTACCTCGGCGCCTTCGCGCGGGACGCCGTGCTTCGACACGACGAGGATCGTCCCGGTCCCGTCGTTCAAGCGGTAGGCTCCGTACCCCAGCAGCCCCACCGACGTGGTCACCTTGCCCGCGACGCGAACCACCGTGTTGTCGAAACGGCCGGGATCGTCGAGCAGCGTCTTGATCTCGGTCGCGCCTCCCTTGCAGCCGGCGATACCCAGGACCAGGGCGAAGAGAAGCGCTGCGAGCACCGCGCCGTGGCGCGGGCGGAACCGAACGTACGGCGTCTTCATGACACCTCCATGGGTCGTCGCCGGGACGGCGGCCTTCATCGCCGCCCGACGAACAACGTGAGCGACACACCCGCGAGAACGAGCGCGGCGCCGAGGATGGTTCCGGGGCCGGGTGCCTCGGCGCGGATCGCCGCGCCGAGGAACACCGCGATCACCGGGATGACCAGCGACATCGCGTTGACGCTCGTGACCTTCCACTTCGTGAGGAGCCAGCCGAAGAGCGCATAGGCGATCAGGTTCCCCGTCGCGATCAGATAGAGGATCGGCGCCCATCCCGCGGTGCCGCGCGGAAGGGTCCAACGCTCGCCCAGCGCAAGGCTCACGGCGCAGCATACCGCGAGGCCCACCGCGGAGCCGAGCGCGTTCGCGGGCCAGGTGGATTGGGGCGGCCCCAGTTTCAGCGCCACCGCCGAGAGCGCGGCCGCGATCGCGCCCACGAAGACGGCCGCCAGGGCGAGCGGGGGGCCGCCTCCCGACAGCTCGCCGGAGAAGACCAGGGCGACGCCCGCCAGCCCGATCAACGCGCCCCAGATCTCGTGGGACCGGAGCCGCTGGAGGCCCAGCCGCGCGACCGCGATCACCGTGATCAGCGGGATCGTGGCATAGAGGATCGAAGCCGTGCCGCTCGAGACTTGGACCTCGCCGCGGTAGAGGAGGGCGAAGTTCAGGCCGTAGTTCAGGAATCCGTAGAGAAGAGCCGCGCCGAGCGCGGCGCCGCGGGGCCAGGGCGCGCGGGAGAGAAGCGCGATCAGGAAGTAGAGCGGCGTCGCGATGGAGAGCCGCACCACCGCCGACCAGACCGGCGCCACCGATTCGTTGCCGATCCGGATCGCGAGGAACGTGCTCCCCCAGACCAGGCACATCACGGCGAAGCTCGCGTAGGTGGCGGGGCTGCGGTCCTCGGCGGGCGCGACCGCGGTCTCGGGTCTCATGGTGGCGCATCTTGACAGAGGGGAGCGCCGGAGGAAACCCGCGGGGGGAAACGGAATCGGGCCGGCCCCGGGAGGGGCCGGCCCGTCGGGGGCGGGGACGGTTACGGACGGAACGTGACCTGCGTTCCCTTGCTGTCGAGCAGGTTCACGCGCGGAACCTGCTTGTCGTCGATGGACATCGAGAGCCGCGGCGTCTCGGACGCGTCGAGGAAGTCGAACTCGGGCCCCTTCGCGGTGACGCCGATATTCGCGCGAAGCTTCCCCTTTTCGTCCAGCATCGTGATGGCGGGGCCATCATCGGCCATGCCCAGGATCATCCGCGTAGTTCCGTTCGCGTCCTTGATGAGCAGCAGATCGGTCTCCAGCGTCTTCCGGGGAGCGCTCATGCCGATGCACAGCGCCGCCGCGCTGGCCAGGACCAGGATCGCGCCGCCAAGCCGATAGCGGCGATTCTGCCGCTCCAGCCGTCCGATCCGCTGTTCGAGAGAATGCTCCGTCGTCGATTCCTCCTGCATGCACCGCCCCCTTCGATTCGAGTGGGAAGTTTCGAACCCTGGTCGCGTCGAGCCACGCGAGGAACGTCGCGCGCGGCACGGCGACAGCAATGAATCGGCAGGAGGGGCGGAAAGTTTAGGCGCTTTCGGTCCGCGGGTGCGCGGACGGACGCGCCGCGCGCCCTGGCAACCCATGTTCCGGCAACTTCTTGCGGCCTCAAGTCGGGGCCCATTCGCGCCGATACTCTGGGCATAGGAAGGGATCCACTCCAGGGAGGCGCCTCCGCTGATTTCCCGACGCTACATCCAGATCGTCCTGTTCCGCGTGACGCTTGCGGTGCTCGCGCTGCTCGTCGCCGCGCGCGCGGGTCACGAGCAGCGGAGCCAGCTGCCCGCGTGGCCGCTCGCGGCGCTCTTCGCCGCGACCGCGGCGGCGCTCGCGATCTGGCCTCTCCTCGTCCCGTCGCGTCCGCGCATCCTCGCGCCGCATTCGCTGGCTCCGGCGTTCTACATCGCGGGGATGTTCCTGCTGCCGCCTGCCGCGCTCGTCGCGATGGTCGCCTTCGCGATCACCCTCTCCGACCTGATCCGCGGCATCCGCGCCTACCGGATCGTCTTCAACCTTTCGACGGCCATCCTCGCCTACGTCGCCCCGGCGCTCCTCTTCTCGCTGGGTCCGCGGCCGGCGGAGATCATGTTCCAGCCGGCCGCACGCGCGGCGCTCGAGCTGATGATCGCCGCCTCGGCGGTGACGCTGCACCTCCTCCTGCGCAGTGTGGCGCTGCGGCTGGAGCACGGCGAGGAAACGCCCCGGTGGGGCGCGTTCGAGGGGGCCACCCTGATCGAGGCCGTCTACGGTCTCGTCCTCTCGGTGACCATCCTGGTATTGGCCCGGATCCATCCGGCGCTCCTCACCGTCGTGTACGTTCAGCTGGGGATCACGACCTGGCTGGTGCGGCGCTATCGCTCGTACGTGGTGGAGCTGCGGGAGGAGGCGGACCGGCCGAAGCGGCGCCTGAAAGCGATCGGGGAGCGCGCGAGCGACGGCGCGCGGCGGGAAGATGCGGGACGCTGGTGGGGCAAGCGCGCGAGCGGCTCGCGCTAGCCGGCGTCAGCGGGGCGCGGCCGTCCGGCCGTAGCGGTCTTCGACGTACGCATCCACGAGATCGAGGAACTCCTCGGCGATGCGGGGCCCGGAGAGGGTGGTCTTGAGCGACCCGTCCACGAAGACGGGGGCCTTCGGATGCTCCCCGGTTCCCGGAAGCGAGATGCCGATGTCGGCGTGCCGGGACTCCCCGGGGCCGTTCACGACGCATCCCATCACCGCCACCCGAAGCTCTTCCGAGCCGGGGTAGCGCTCCCGCCACACCGGCATCCGCTCGCGCAGCCGGTCGTTCACCCGCTCCGCCAGCTCCTGGAAGAAGATGCTCGTGGTGCGCCCGCACCCGGGGCAGGAGGTGACCTGCGGCGCGAAGGCGCGAAGGTCGAGCGACTGGAGGATCTGCTGGCAGAGGTGCACCTCTTCCCGCCGGTCGCCTCCGGGCGTGGGGGTGAGGCTCGCGCGGATCGTGTCGCCGATCCCGTCGAGGAGCAGCACGGCCAGCCCCGCCGTCGAGGCGACGACCCCCTTCATCCCCATGCCGGCCTCGGTGAGGCCCAGGTGGAGCGCATAGTCCGTCTCGGCCGCCAGGCGCCGGTAGATCGCGATCAGGTCGCGCACGCCGGAGACCTTGGCCGAGAGGACGATCGCGTCGTGCGGCTGTCCGAATTCCTCGGCCAGCGCGGCCGAGCGGACGGCGCTCTGGAACATCGCGTCCAGGGTGACCTCCCGGTCGGGGCGCGGAGCGGCGCTCCTTGCGTTCTCGTCCATGAGCGCGGTCAGGAGCTCGCGGTCCAGCGAGCCCCAGTTCACGCCGATCCGAACCGGCTTCTGGTGCTCCACCGCGGCCTGGATGATCCGCTGGAAGTGCTCGTCGTGCCGCTTGCCCGCCCCCACGTTGCCCGGATTGATGCGGTACTTGTCGAGCGCCCGGGCGCAGTCGGGATGCTCCGCCAGGAGGAGATGCCCGCTGAAATGGAAATCGCCCACGATCGGCGTCGCGTGCCCGGCGTCGCGGACGCGGCCCACCATCTCGGGCACCGCCTTCGCGGCCTCGGGGGTGTTCACCGTGACGCGCACCAGCTCCGAGCCCGCCTCGGCCAGCGCGATCACCTGCGCGGCGGTGGAGGCGGCGTCGGCGGTCTCGGTGTTGGTCATCGACTGGACCGCGACGGGACGGCAGGCGCCGATCGTGACCGATCCGATCCGGACCTCGGTGGAGCGGCGGCGCGGACGGGCGGTGTCCTGGGAAGGCTCGGAGGGCGTCAGGCGGATGAGGGGCATCGCGTCTAGTCTAGCGCCCGGAGGGGGCGGGGTCAAAGGAGCGGCGCCTGCCGGCGCGTCCGGCACGGCTCCGCCTGATGGTACACTCCGCCGCATGCCCGCCGCCGCCGAAGTCCGATCCATGTTCGCCTCGGTCGCGCGCTCCTACGACCGCGCGAACCAGGTGCTCTCGCTGGGGATGCACCATCGCTGGCGCCGCGCCGCCGTGCTCGCGAGCGGGGCGAAGCCCGGGGACCGAGTCCTCGACTGCGCGACTGGTACCGGGGACCTCGCGATCGAGTTCCGCCGCGCCGTGGGCCCCGGGGGCGAGGTGATCGGCGCCGATTTCTGCGAGGAGATGCTCGCGCTCGGTCCCGCCAAGGCGGAGCGCGCCGGAGCCCCCGTGCGCTTCGAAGTCGCCGACCTCCTCGCGCTACCGTACGCCGACCGCTCCTTCGACGTGGTCTCGGTGGCGTTCGGGATCCGCAACGTCGAGGACCCCGAGCGCGGGATCCGCGAGATGGCGCGGGTGACGCGACCCGGCGGGCGTGTCGTGGTGCTCGAGTTCGGCCAGCCGGGCGGCGCGCTGTTCGGCCCTCTGTTCCGCTGGTACAGCCGCGCCGTGCTGCCGCGCGTCGGCGGCTGGATCAGCGGCCGGCGGGCGGCCTACGAATACCTCGATCGCACCGCGTCGCGCTTTCCGGCCGGGGAGGCCTTCACCGCGCTCCTGCGCTCGACGGGGCTCTTCCGCGACGTGCGCGCGCGGGCCCTCACGGGGGGCGTGGCGTACGTGTACGTGGGGGAGGTCGCTCCGGTCGGGAGCCCGGCGAAGACTCCGACCGTGGAGGTTCCGGCCCGATGAGCGTGCGCGCGTCCTTGCTGGTGCGCTTCCAGGACGTGGACGCCGCCGGCGTTCTCTTCTTCGGCCGCATCTACGACTACTGCCACCAGGCCTACGAGGAGCTCTGGGCCGCCGCGGGCGTGGACCGCGCGTGGATCTTCTCGGGCGCCGACTTCCTGATCCCGATCGCGCACAGCGAGGCGGACTACAAGGCGCCGCTCCGGCACGGCGAGCGCGTGGACGTTCTCGTGGACGTCACGCACGTGGGCCGCGCGTCCTTCCACCTGGCCTTCCGGGTGACGGGACCGAACGGAGACGGCGACCTGCGCGCGACGGCGAAGACGGTGCATGCCTTCGTGGCGCGCGAAACGATGCGCCCGATTCCGATCCCCGAAGAGCTACGGGTGTTTCTGCTTCGCCATCTCGTCCAGGAACCGGTCCCGCACCACGCGCCGAAGTAGCTTTCCCGACGAGGAGCGCGGCAGGGACGGCAGGATCAGGAAGCGCCGCGGCAGCTTGAAGCCGGAGAGCGACGCGCGCGCGTGCTCGCGCAGCGCCTCGAGGGTCACCGTCCGGCCCGCCTTGGGCTCGACCGCGACCGCCACCTCCTGGCCCCACTCGCGCGAGGGAACCCCCACGACGCAGGCCGCGCGCACGGCCGGATGCGAGGCGATCGCGCGCTCCACCTCTTCGGGCGATACGTTCTCGCCGCCGGTGACGATGCGGTCGGCGCGCCGGTCCAGCACCACGAGGCGCCCCTCGTCGTCCCACATCCCGACGTCGCCGGTGCGAAGCCGCCGCCGCCGGAGCGCCGCCTCGGTTCCGGCGGGATCGCTCAGATACCCGGCCATCACCGTGGGGCCGCTCACGACGATCTCCCCCTCGACGCCCGGCCCGGCGAGGCGGTCCGCCTCGTCGCGGATCTCCACGCCGATGAAGGGAAGCCGCCGTCCCGCCGACGCGAGCCCGCGGGGCCACTCGCGAAGCGGGAGCGTCGTGACCTGCGAGGCCGCTTCGGTCAGGCCGTAGGTCGGGAGCGCGCGCAGGTCCAGCTTCGCGGCCGATTCGAGCAGCGAGGCCGCGGCCGGGCCGCCGCCGATGAGCGCGGCGCGCAGCGAGTCTGGGAAGTGCCGCCCCTTGCGCACGTCCAGGAGCCTCGAGAGCATCGTGGGGACGAGCGAGACCAGCGTGACGCCGTCTTCGTCGATCGCGCGGCTCACGGCCTCCGCGTCGAAGTGGTCGTGGAGGAGTGCGGCGGTGCCGGTCATCGCGGCGCGGATCAGGATCGACAGGCCGCCCACGTGGTGGAGGGGCATGCAGCAGAGCCAGAGGTCGGCCTCACGCACGCCCAGGTTCCGCGCCGAGGCCAGCGCGCTCCAGAGGAAATTGCCGTGCGTGAGCACCGCGGCGCGCGGCTCGCCCGAGGTGCCGGAGGTGAAGAGCACCGCGGCGGGGGCGTTCAGACGGCGATCCAGAAAGGGTTCTACCGGCGGCGCGGAGCCGCCGGAACCCTTGTTCTTTCGCCGCGAAGGTTCCTTCGAGCGCTCCGCAGAAGCCCCCTTCGCCTCATCCTCCCCCGCCTCCGGCGGGTAGAGCATCGGAATATCCAGATCCCCCGCATTCAGGGTGAACTCGACCTGCGCGCGCTCCCGCATCGCCTGCCGCTCGGCCTCCGTCCCCGACGTCCCGATCAGCACCGGCAGGGATCCGATCCGCTGCACCGCGTGGAACGCGACCGCGAAGGCGATCGCGTCCTCCGGCTCGAACTCGAGCGCGATGTGCTCTCCGGAGCCGAGCCCGCGCTCCAAGAGCGCGTCGGTCGCGGACCAGACCGCGCGGTCGAGGTCGCCGTAGGTCCAGACCGAGCGGGCGCTCCGGAGCGCCACGCGATCGGGTCGGACCGCGCCCCAGAAGCGGACCGGATCGTGCGTCGTGCCGACCCGGCTCGTCTCGCCCTCCGCCTCCGGGAGGGGCGGCGGATAGGGAACGATCACGCGGCCTCCACCAGCGCGGCGTCCTTCCACCGCGACGGATCGATCGCGATGCCGAGTCCCGCCCCGTCCGGAAGGCGGAGCATGCCGCGCTCCATCCGGGGCGCGTCGGCCACGTCTTCGGCGAGAGCGCTCCCGGTCGCCAGGCCGTGCGCGTGCGGCGCGGGTCCCAGCGAGGCGGCCAGGTGGAGCGCGCCGGTGCGGCCCACGGCGCTCTCGACGAGCGACGTCACGACGATGCGCACGCCCCGCTCGGTCGCGAGCGCCGCGACCTGGCGCGCGGCATGAAGCCCGCCCAGGACCATCGGCTTCAGCACCAGGATGTCGGCGGCTCCGGCGTCCAGCACGCGGCGCGCGGCGCGGAGGTCGGTGACCGACTCGTCCGCGGCCACCGCCACGCCCCCCTCGCGGCGGAGCCGCGCCAGGGCGCGAAGATTCGAGGCGGCGACCGGCTGCTCGATGTACTCGATCTCGTAGACCCGGAGCGCCGCGATCGCGGCCAGCGCCTCCTCCTCGCCCCACGCCTGGTTCGCGTCGAGACGGATCGCGACGTCGCCGCCGGCCGCCTCGCGCACCGAGCGCACGCGGGCGAGATCCTCGGCGAGCGCGACGCCGCCCACCTTGAGCTTGAGAACGCGGGCGCCGGCCTCCAGCGCCTCGCGCGCGAGCGTCGCGGCGCGCTCGGGCGCGACCCGGGGGACGACGGCATTCACGGGCACCACCTCCAGGGCGGCATCCCCGCCGAGGAGTGCCCCGATCGAGCGTCCGGCCGCGCGGGCGGCCAGGTCGTGCAGCGCGAGGTCGATGGCGTGGCGCGCCGCGGGCGCGGCCGCCACGGGTGCCAGGTGGGTCAGGTTGGCGGCGCCTTCGAGGTAGGACTCCTCGGGGAGGCCGGTCAGGCGCCGCGCCGCGCCGCGCAGCGCCGCCGCGCACGAGCCCAAGGTCTCGAGGCCGAAGCCGGCGAGGGGTGCGGCGTCGCCTAGCCCGATCCGGCCGTTCGAATCCTCCAGCGCGATCAGGACCCCCTCGCGCTCCGTGATCGGCCCTTCCACGGTGGGCCAGGGCTCCCGGAGCCGGAGGCGGTAGGGAAGGAGCCGCACCGACTCGATCTTCACGGCGCGAGCATCGCGATGGCGAACAGCGATCCGAAGAGCACATGGAGCCGGGCCGTCCGGACCAGGGCGCCGTTCAGCGAGGGTCCGTCCCGGCGCGTCGCCACGACGCGAAGCAGCGCGAGCGCGAGCGGCAGGGTGAGGAGCGGCAGGAGCGCCGCGAGCCCCAGCTCGCCGCCGCGCCAGAGGAGCACCGGTAGGGCGTAGGCCACGAGCAGGAGCAGCGCGTACTCGGCGATGGCGGCGCCGCGGCCGAAGATCACGGCCAGCGTTCGCTTGCCGATGGTGCGGTCGGCCTCCACGTCGCGCACGTTGTTCACGACGAGGATGTTGGTGCAGAGCGCCCCCACCGGGAGCGCCGCGGCCAGGGCCAGCGGCGAGACGGCGCGCGCCTGCACGTAGTAGGTGCCCGCCACCGCAACCACGCCGAAGAAGAGGAAGACGGCGATGTCGCCGAGTCCGTGATAGCCGAGGGCCCAGCGTCCCGCGGTGTAGCCGATGCCCGCGGCGATCGACGCGATCCCGATCACGACCACCGGCCATCCCGCGGCGAACGCGAGGTAGAGGCCCGCAAGGGTCGCCGCGCCGAACGCCGCGAGCATGGCGCGGCGCACGTCGGCGGGCGCGAGCCATCCCGCCGCGAGGGGTCGCGTGAAGCCCGTGCGCCCGGCGTGGTCGGCGCCCTTTTCATGATCGTAGAGATCGTTCGCGAAATTGGTGCCGACCTGGATGAAGAGCGCGCCGAGGAACGCCGCGACCGCGGGTCCGGGACGAAAGAAGCCCTGCCGCGCGGCGACCGCGCTCCCCACGAAGACGGGGACGATCGCGGCGGCCAGCGTGGGGAGCCGGAGCGCATGGACCCAGACGCGCGCGCGGCCGGGGGCGGCGGCCGCGGCGCCGCGGGAGGGCCCCACGGGGAGCGCTACGGCAGCCGCCGGAACCGCGAGAAGTCGGGCTTCCGGCGCTCGAGGTAGGCGTTCCGCCCCTCCTGCGCCTCCTCGCTCATGTAGAAGAGAAGGGTCGCGTTCCCCGCCAGCTCTTGCAGTCCCGTCTGCCCGTCGCAGTCGGCGTTCATCGCCGACTTGATGCAGCGGAGCGCCAGCGGGCTCATCGCGAGCATCTCGCGGCACCACTGCACCGTCTCCTCCTCCAGCCGGTCGAGGGGCACGACCGCGTTGATCAGCCCCATCGCGAACGCCTGCTTGGCGTCGTACTGGCGGCAGAGGAACCAGATCTCCCGCGCCCGCTTCTGGCCCACCATGCGCGCCAGGTAGGACGACCCGAAGCCGCCGTCGAACGAGCCCACCTTGGGGCCGGTCTGGCCGAACTTCGCGTTCTCGGCGGCGATCGTGAGATCGCACACGACGTGGAGCACGTGGCCGCCGCCCACGGCGTAGCCGGCTACCATCGCGACCACCGGCTTGGGGAGCGTGCGGATCTGGCGCTGCAGGTCGAGCACGTTCAGGCGCGGCACCTGATCGTCGCCCACGTAGCCCTGGTCGCCCCGCACGCGCTGATCGCCGCCGGAGCAGAAGGCCTCCTCGCCGGCGCCGGTCAGGATGATGACGCCCACCTCGGGATCTTCCCGGGCGGCTTCGAACGCCTGGCCCATCTCGCGCACCGTGAGGGGACGGAACGCGTTCCGGACGTCGGGGCGGTTGATCGTGATCTTGGCGATCCCCTCCGCCTTCTCGTACAGGATGTCGGTGAACGTCCTCGCCGTCTTCCAGGCGAGTGCGGCGGCGACGGGCATGGCGTGCTCCTGGCTCAGAGGGTCGAGCGGGCCCCGGTCTTGGCCGCGCTCGCGAAGGGTACGAGATGCTCGACGAGGGCCCGTTCGAAGGCGTCGGGCCGCTCGAGGTGGACGTTGTGTCCCGCGGCGGGAACGACGAGCCGGCGCGAGCCGGGGACGGAGGCGGCCATGGCGTCGGCGCAGGCGCCGTACTTGGCGTCCAGCGATCCGGTCACGAAGAGCGCGGGGCAGCCCAGGCTGGGCAGCAGCGGGCCCAGGTAGGGCTGCGCTCCCTGTCCCGCGCCGCGCAGCGAGCCGGCGAGCCCGGCGGGGTTGTTGCGAAGCCTCGCCTCCTGCACGGCGGCGCGCGTGCGCGCGGAGAGGGTCGCCTGCGTCTCGAAGATCGGCTGCGCGGCCCAGTGCTCGGCGAACCACTCGATGCCGCGGGTCAGGATCTCGCGCGCGAGCGCTTCGTCCGAAGCGCGGCGCGCCGCGCGCTCCGCTTCCGATTCGATTCCGGGCGAGGCGCTCTCGACCAGGATCGACCGCGTGCGAGCGGGGTAGCGCGCCGCGGTGTAGAGGGCGATCCTCCCGCCCATGGAGTAGCCGACCCAGTGCGCCTCGGCGATCCCCGTGAGATCGAGGAGCGCGTTCAGGTCGCGCGCGGTCTCCTCGACGGTGAAGCGCTCGGGATCGGCGGGGCACTCGGTGTCGCCGTGGCCCGGAAGGTCGATCGCCATGGCGCGAAGACCCAGCCGGTCGACCGCCTCGCCGAAGCGCTCCCAGTCCAGCGAGGATCCCGCGAAGCCGTGCAGGAAGACCGCCGCGGGCGCCTGCACGCGGGGCGAGCCCCAGAGACGGAAGTGATAGCGGAGTCCCCGCTCCACGCATAGTCGGCTTCCGCTCACGAGGCCGCCTCCACGGCGCGCACCGCTTCGGCGAGGAGCGCTCGTCGATGCGCGGCGCCCTCGTTGCGCTCGGATCGGACCTCGAGGATCAGGTTCTCGCCCGCGCGAAGCGCCTCGCCCGCGCGCGCCGCCAAGGCCGCGAGGCCGGCCGGGCGCGCGTAGGAGACGCCGTAGAGCGCGGCGGCGTGCTCGAAGCCGAGGCCGTGAGGCGTGCCGAAGTAACGCTCGAACACGTCGGCGTGCTCCGCGACCGGAAGCATGGAGAAGATGCCGCCGCCGTCGTTGTTCACGACCACGATCACCGCCCGGGCGCGTCCTTCGCGCAGCGCGGCCAGCCCGTTCAGGTCGTGATGGAAGGAGAGATCGCCCAGCACGACGAGCGCGGGAGCGCCGGAGGCGGCGCTGGCCCCGAGCGCGGTCGAGAGCACCCCGTCGATCCCGTTCACGCCGCGATTGCCGAGCGCGCGAAACGCGCGCGCGGCGCCGGCTTCGGGAACGAAGGCGTCCAGGTCCCGGACCGGCATGCTGTTTCCGGCGACGAGCAGGGAGCCCCGGGGCAGCGTGGACACGAGCGCGGGGAAGAGCCCGGCCTCGGTGATCGCGTCGCCGTCCCGCGCGAGCCCCTGGGCGAGCGCCCCGGCCGCCGCGCGGTCGGCCGCGAGGAACCGGGACCCCCAGGAGGCGAGCGGCTCGGCGACGCGGACCAGGGCGTCGGCCAGCGCGCGCGCGAACGGGGCGGCAGCGGAGCGGAACACCTCGCGCGTCCGGCGCGAAGGATCACGGAACGCTCCCGCCGGATCGACCGCGATCCGGGCGGCGGCGGGGAAGCGGTCGGCGTAGCGGGCGAGCGCCTTGGACGTGGGAGCCGCGCCGAAGTGGACGAACGCCTCGGGGGCCTCGCCGGCCGCGAACGAAGGCGCGCGCAGGAAGGCGTCGTAGGCGCCGAGGACGCGCGCGGGATCGGCGTCGCCGTATCGGATCCCCGAGAGGGGATCGGCGAGGATCGGATAGCCGGTGGCCTCCGCGAGCGCGAGCACCGCGCCGGCGGTTTCGGCGCCGTCGTCGTCGGGGCCGCAGACGATGAGCCCGCGCCGGCGCGCCCGGAGCAGCCGGGCGCAGCGCTCGATCGCGCGGGCCGAGGGAAGCGGCCCCTCGTGGTCCCGCGCATCCGGCCTCCCCTCGGGCGCGAGGGACGACGCCGCGCGTGCCCGGGCGTTCGCCTCACCCTCTGCCGGAAGCAGCGGCTCGCGGAAGGCGAAGTTGAGGTGCACGGGTCCCGCGGGAGGTCCCCACGCGGCGGCGGCCGCGCGCGCGCCGAGCGACGCGGCGTAGCGCTGGGGGTCGGCGCCCGCTTCCGGGACTCCCACCTCGCAGAACCAGAGCACGGCGTCGCCGTAGAGCTTGATCTGATCCACGGTCTGCGGCGACCCCGCGTCGCGCAGCTCCGGCGGCCGGTCGGCCGTCAGCGCGATCAGCGGCACGCGCGCGTGGCGCGCCTCGAGGATCGCCGGATGGAAGTTGGCGGCCGCCGTGCCCGAAGTGCAGAGGACCGCGGCCGGCCGCCGCGAGGCCTTGGCCAGGCCGAGCGCGAAGAACGCGCCGGCGCGCTCGTCCAGCGCGACGTGGGTGCGGAGCGGTGCCGTGTGGAGCGCGACGGCGAGCGGCGCGGAGCGCGATCCCGGCGCGATGACCGCATCGGTCACCCCCGCCTCGGCCAGGGCGTGCGCGAAGGCTTCGGCCCAGCGAAGGTTCAGCGCCCCGGTTCCGTCCGGGTCGGCCGCGCTCGTCCCGGAAGCGCGGGCGGCGGCGTCGAGGGGGTCCTTCTCAACGCCCCGCATCGGCGATCGCCTCCCGCACCACCGAGAGCTTCACTTCGGTCTCGGCCCATTCCGACGCGGGATCGGATCCCGCGACGATGCCCGCCCCCGCGAAGAGTAGCGCCCGATGCCGATGGATCATCGCCGAGCGGATCCCCACGGTGAAGTCGCCCAGCCCGTCTCCGCGCATCCAGCCGACGGCGCCCGCGTACCAGCCGCGGTGGCTCGGCTCGAGGGCGCGGATCAGCTCCAGCGCCGCATCGCGGGGAGACCCCGCGACGGCCGGCGTCGGGTGCACCCGCTCCACGAAATCGAGCACGTGCGCTCCCTCTCTCGCGCGTCCGGCGATGCGGGTCTTCAGATGCGCGAGATGGCGGTGGCGCTGCAGCGACGGCTCGGGCTCGGCGTCCACGCCGTCGCAGAGCGGCGCCAGCGCCTCCACGATGTGGCGCACCACGAAGGCGTGCTCGCTCCGGTCCTTGCCCGATTCGAGCAGCCCCGCTCCGGCCGCGGTGCCCGCGACGGCATCGGAGATCGCCTCGCGCTCCAGGCGCGCGACCAGCCGCTCCGGGCTCGCGCCGACGAACGCGGCATCCGAATCGGGGCGCATGAAGAACCGGTAGCACGCGGCATTGGCGGGCACGAGGCTCTCCAGCACCCGCGCGGGATCGATCGCGTGCGGCTCCTCGATCTCGACGGCGCGCGCGAGCACGGCCTTCTCCAGGGTCCCCGCCTCGATCCGCTCGAGAATCGCGCGCACGCCGTTCGACCACTCGCGCTCCGACCACTCCGGAAGCCGGGGGCGCAAAAGCGGCGCCGGCGCCCTCGGCGGAGCGTCGGGATCGGCGTCGGCGCGCCGCCATCGCGCGCGCCCCGGCGTTCCCGAGGTCCAGACTTCGGCCGGCACGAAGAAGGAAGCGTCGCCGAAACCGGCGGGGGAGCCCGCCGCGCCCTCGGTGAAGGAGAACCCGCCGACCGCGAGCAGGGGAGGCGCTTCGCCTCCGTCACCCCTTGAGGAGAGGGCAAGAGCGTCGAGCCAGGCCTTGGCGGCCTGGAAGCGTCCCGGCCCCGAGCCGGTGAAGCGCGCCACGGCGCCGAATCCCGCCACCACGTCCCCCTCGGGGGAGAACCAGGCGAACGCGGGGCCGCCGGAGCGGAGCTTCTCGAAGAGAGCCGGCAGCTCGAGTCCGCCGGCCTCGGCGCGCCCCACGAGAACGGGGGCCACCAGGGAGGAACGGCCGTGCCGCGCCTCCGCCGAGGAATCCGGACCGGACAGCAGCGCCCGCAGGTCGAGCGAGCGCGAATCGGGGCGAGTCGTCGAGGGTGCCACGAGGCGGCGAGTATAAAGAGACGCCCCCGAAGCGGCAACAGCGGCAGGGAAATCGCCCGCCGCGAGCCGGGCTCGAAACCGCTTGGCACCCCCGCCCCTCGCGCTTATTGTTCCGCGAATGTCTCCCGCCGCCCCGTTGTTGCTCGGACTTGCGCTGGGCATGAGGCACGCGCTGGATGCCGATCACCTCGTCGCGATGAGCACCATCGTCACGCGCGAGCGGAGCATCGGCCGCGCAGCGCTCCTGGGCGGCGCGTGGGGCGCCGGGCACTCGCTCTCGCTCTTCGTCGTCGGCCTCCTCGTCGTCGTCTTCCGGATCCCGATGGGGCCCGCGCTCGGCGCCTTCTTCGAGCGCCTGGTGGGCGTGATGCTGATCGTCCTGGGGCTCGCCTCGCTCTTCGTGCGTCACCGCCACCGCCATGCCGGGGCGGAGCCGGAGCCCGCCCCGCTCTCGCGGCGCCGTCCCTTCGGAGTCGGGATCGTGCACGGGCTCGCCGGCAGCGGAGCGCTCGCGATCGCGGTGCTGGCGACGATCTCCTCGCGCGCGGGGGCGCTCCTCACCATCCTGCTCTTCGGGGTGGGGGCGATCGGCGGCATGATGGCGATCACGAGCGTCATGGCCCTGCCCGCGCGCTTCGGGGCGGGCGCCTGGCGCGGCGCTTCCTGGATCTCGGTCGCCGCGGCCCTCGGGAGTGTGGTGTTCGGGATCTTCTATCTGACGGTATGGGCTTGACCTCGGCAAAAGTTGGTGACACTATTCACAAACTTTGCGAGCATGCTCCAATTGTTGGTGACACTGTTCTGTTCGAATCCGCAACCGGCGATTCTTCACACGTAACGGATCACGGAAGGCACGTCAGGATTCGTGAGCGATCAGAGCTCTAGAAGACTACTCCCGCTTCTCATTCTGGTGCTCCTGGCCGTCGGCGCCTGGGCGTTCTTCGACTCGTTCACGAACGTGGGCTACATGCCCAAGCAGCCCATCGCCTTCAGCCACAAGCTCCATGCGGGGACGCGGAAGATCCCCTGCCTCTACTGCCACTCGAACGCCGAGCGCTCCCGGCACGCGACCGTGCCGACCATGAACGTCTGCATGAACTGCCACACCGTGGTCCGCACCGACCGTCCGGCGATCCAGCAGCTCACGGCGCTCTATCAGGCGGACAAGCCGGTGCCGTGGATCCGGATCCACCGCCTCCCCGACTACGTCTACTTCAGCCATCGCTGGCACGTGGCCAAGGGGTTCGCCTGCCAGAAATGCCATGGGGAGGTCCAGACGATGGACGAGGTTCGCCAGGTTTCTTCGCTCAAGATGGGGTGGTGCATCAACTGCCACCGCCAGAATGGCGCCTCGCAGGAGTGCAATACATGTCACATGTAGACGAGCGGCCCCCCAAACATTGGGCCTCCATCGAGGAGCTCGAGGGTTCGGCCCGCGTGGAGCAGCTCCGCGCGCAGGAGTTCGTGACGCCCTCGGAGGCGCCCTCGGCTCCGTCCCGCCGCGACTTCCTGAAGCTCGCCGGCGCCGGTGCGGCGTTCCTGGCCGCCGGGTGCGCGCGGAAGCCGGTGGAGAAGATCCTCCCCTACGTGAAGGCGCCCGAGGACATGCAGCCGGGGAACCCCGTGTTCTACGCCTCGACGTGCGGCGAATGCCCGACGGGATGCGGCCTTCTCGTGAAGACCCGCGAGGGGCGGCCGATCAAGCTGGAGGGGAACCCGGACCACCCCGTGAACCGCGGCGCCCTCTGCGCCCGCGGACAGGCTTCGGTCATCAACCTGTACGATCCCGACCGGCTGCGCGGCCCCGTGACGGTGGACCGCGCCACCGGGAAGACCTCGGCGGCGGGCTGGGGTCCCGTGGACAAGCGCGTGACGATGGCGCTCCGGAAGGCGCGCGACGGCGGCGGCCGCGTGGTGCTCCTGACCGGCACCGTGGCCAGCCCCTCGACGCGCGCCCTGATCCAGGATTTCATCGCCGCGTTCCCGGCGGCCGAGCACGTCGCGTATGACGCCGTCTCCAACGCCTCGGTCGCGCGGGCCGGCGAGGCCGCCTACGGCGACCGCTCGCTCCCGCGCTACCGCCTCGACCGGGCCGACGTGCTCGTCACGCTCGGCGCCGATCCGCTCGGCACCTTCCTCGACACGATGGAGCAGGGCCGCGACTTCGCCAAGCGGCGCCGTCCCGAGTCGGGCTCGATGTCCCGCGTCATCGCGGTGGAATCGATCCTCACGCTGACCGGCACGAACGCCGACCGGCGCGTGCGCGTCCGGCCCGACCAGCTCTATCCGTTCGCGATGGCGCTGGCTTCGCGCCTGGGGGCGGGGGGAGCCTCCGGTGGCGGGTACACCGCCGAAGCGGTCGAGGCCGCCGCCGACCTTCCCGCCGGCATCATCGCCTCGATCGCCGACGAGCTGGCGCAGGCGCGCGGCCGGAGCCTGGTGATGGCCGATCCGAACGCGGCGCCGGCGGCGCATGCGGTGCCGCTGCAGGTTGCCGTCAACGTGATCAACAGCGCCCTGGGAAACGACGGGATCACCGTGGACGCTTCCCGCGCCTCCGGCACGGTCCATGGATCCGACGAGGAGATGCTCCGGCTGGTCGAGCGGATGCGCGCCGGCGAGATCCAGGCCCTGCTGGTCTACGGGACGAATCCGGCCTACTCGCTTCCGACGGCGGTGGGCTTCGCCGACGCCGTGAAGCGCGTCCCGTTCGTGGCGAGCCTGGCGGACCGCGCCGACGAGACGGCGCGCCTCGGCGACGTCGTCGCCGCCAGCACGCACTACCTCGAGTCGTGGGGCGACCACGAGCCGCGGCAGGGCGTTCTCTCCCTGATGCAGCCCGCGATCGCGCCCCTCTACGACGTCCGCTCCTTCCAGGACTCGCTCTTATCCTGGGCGCGCTACCTGGGACGGGGGCCGCTGGCCGAGACGGCCGGCACCTATCACGAGTATCTGCGCGAGCGCTGGCGCACCCAGGTCTATCCCGGGACGGGCGCCGCGGCTCCCTTCGATCTCTTCTGGGAGGGCGCGCTCCGCACCGGCGTGCTCGCGCGCGAAGAGAACGCCGATCGCGCCGCCGCGGGGCGCTCGCCGCGCGCCGGCGGCCTCGGCGGCTCGCTCCCCGTGGCGGCGACGCCGGAGAACGGCGCGCTCACGCTGGTGCTCTATCCCTCGGCCACGCTGGGCGACGGACGGAGCGCCAACAACGCGTGGCTCCAGGAGCTGCCCGATCCGGTCTCCAAGATCTGCTGGGACAACTTCGCGGCGATCTCCCCGCACCGCGCCCGCCAGCTCGGCGTGCGCGACTACGAGATGAAGGCGGACGTGGTCACCCTGGACGTGGGGCACGCGCGGATCGACCTGCCGGTGCACGTGCAGCCGGGCCTCCACGACGACGTCGTCGCCGTCATGCTCGGATACGGCCGCACCGGCGCGGGCACGGTCGGAGACCGGGTGGGGCAGAACGCGTTCGCCCTGGCCGAGGCGACGGGCGGCCGCGTGGGGCTCGCGGGGATCCCGGTGCGCGTTTCGTCCACCGGCAAGACCATGCCGATCGCCTGCGTCCAGGGGCACCAGTACACCGAAGGCCGCCCGATCATCTACGAGACGACCCTGTCCGAGTATCAGCGCGACCCGGCGTCGGGCAACGAGGGGGGCGAGCTGCTCCCCTCGATGTGGTCCCGGCACAAGTATCCGGGCCACAAGTGGGGCATGGCGATCGACATGAACGCCTGCACCGGCTGCAGCGCCTGCATGATCGCCTGCATGGTCGAGAACAACGTCCCGGCCGTGGGGAAGAGCGTCGTGCTGAAGGGCCGCGAGATGCACTGGCTCCGCATCGACCGGTACTACTCGGGACCGGCGGAGGATCCGGAGACGGTCTACCAGCCGATGCTCTGCCAGCAGTGTGAGAACGCCCCCTGCGAGACGGTCTGCCCCGTGCTGGCCACCGTGCATTCCAGCGAGGGTCTGAACCTCCAGGTCTACAACCGGTGCGTTGGCACGCGGTACTGCTCGAACAACTGCCCCTACAAGGTGCGCCGGTTCAACTGGTTCGACTACACCGACAAGCCGAAGTCGCTCCGGCTGGCGCTCAACCCCGACGTCACGGTGCGCACCAAGGGGATCATGGAGAAGTGCACGTTCTGCATCCAGCGAATCCGCGACGCGCGGGAACGCTCGAAAGTCCTGGGCACTCCGATCCAGGAGGGGGACATCGTGACGGCGTGCCAGCAGACCTGCCCGACCAACGCGATCACCTTCGGCGACCAGAACGACCCGAAGAGCCGCGTGGCCGACATGGCCCGCAACAAGCGGAGCTATCACGTCCTCGCGGACCTGAACACGCTCCCCTCGATCGCCTACATGACCAAGGTCCGCAACCGCGAGGAGGAGTCGGCGTGAACCCGACGGCCGTCGGCGAAGAGCGGCGCGCGTCCGCGTCGCACGCGGAGCCCGCGCTTCCGCTCGCCGAGCCCACGCTCATCGATCCGTCGAAGAGCCTCGGGGACGTATCGGCGGAGATCAGCGCGCCGATCAACACGAAGCCGGGACCGCTCTGGTTCACGTTCTTCGGCATCTCGGTGCTCCTCTTCCTGGGCATGGCCGCGACGGTCACCTACCAGATCAACAAGGGGCTCGGGATCCTGGGCATCAATCACCCCGTCGGGTGGGGCGTCTACATCACCAACTTCGTCTTCTGGATCGGCATCGGGCACGCGGGAACGCTGATCTCGGCGATCCTTCACCTGTTCCGGCAGCGCTGGCGCACGGCGATCAACCGCTCCGCCGAAGCGATGACCATCTTCGCGGTCATGACGGCGGGGCTCTTCCCGCTGATCCACACGGGCCGCCCGTGGTTCGCCTACTGGCTCGTGCCGTATCCCAACTGGCGCCACCTCTGGGTGAACTTCCGGTCGCCGCTGGTCTGGGATGTCTTCGCCGTCAGCACCTACCTGACCATCTCGCTCTGCTTCTGGTACACGGGGCTGATCCCGGACTTCGCGACGCTGCGGGACCGGGCCTCCGGCTGGAAGCGCGGGATCTACAGCCTGCTCTCGCTGGGCTGGCGCGGATCGGAGCGGCACTGGCAGCACTACGAGCGCGCCTACATGATGCTCGCCGGCCTCTCGACGCCGCTCGTGCTCTCGGTGCACAGCGTCGTCTCCTTCGACTTCGCGACGGCGCTCCTGCCGGGCTGGCACACGACGATCTTCCCGCCCTACTTCGTGGCGGGGGCGATCTTCTCCGGGTTCGCGATGGTGGTGACGCTGCTCGTGATCCTCCGGAAGGTGTTCCATCTCGAGGAGTACGTCACGCTTCACCACCTCGAGAACATGAACAAGATCATCCTGGCGACCGGGTCGATGGTGGGCTACGCGTACGCCACCGAATTCTTCGTCGCGATGTACAGCGGCAACCAGTACGAGTCGTTCACCTTCATGAACCGCGCGACCGGGCCGTTCGCCTGGGCGTACTGGACGATGATCACCTGCAACGTGATCATCCCGCAGCTCTTCTGGTTCCGGAAGCTGCGGCGGAGCCTGCCGGTGATGTTCGTGATCTCGATCTTCGTCAACGTGGGGATGTGGTTCGAGCGCTTCAACATCATCGTGACGTCGCTGCACCGCGACTTCCTGCCGGTCAACTGGTCCTACTACCGGCCGACCGTCTTCGACTGGATGGTGACGGCCGGCTCGTTCGGGTTCTTCTTCATGTGGTTCCTTCTCTTCTGCCGCTTCTTCCCGACGATCTCGATCGCCGAGGTGAAGTCGGTGCTCTGGAACGCGAAGAAGGCGACGGGGCGCGTCCCCGCCTCCGGCCATGCGGAGCCGAAACATGTTTAACCTGTTCGGAACGCCGAAGCCGCTGCACGGCGTGCTCGCGCTGTACGACAACCCGGACACGCTCCTGAACGCGGCGGCCCAGGTGCGGGAGCACGGCTTCACCAAGGCGGACGCCTACACGCCCTATCCGGTGCACGGCCTCTCCGAGGCGCTCGGCATCCGGAAGTCGTGGATCCCGTACGTGACGCTGGTGATGGGGCTGAGCGGGGCCATCCTGGGGCTCGGGTTCGAGATCTGGACCTCGGCCGTGGACTGGCCGATCAACGTGGGCGGAAAGCCGTTCGTCTCGCTTCCCGCGTTCATCCCGATCACGTTCGAGTGCGGCGTGCTCCTCGGCGGCACCATGACCCTGGCCGCGCTGCTCGTGGCCTGCGGGCTGCCCAACTTCCGCGACCCCATCCTGGACCGCTCCCTCACCGACGACCGGTTCGCGATCTTCATCGCCGACTCGGGACGGGGCTGGAACGAGAACCGAGCGGTCCAGATTCTCCAGGCGAGCGGCGCCGTGGACGTGCGGGTGATCCGTGCGTAGGGGCGTGCGCGGGACCGCCGACGCGATCGCGGCCATCCTGGCGGCCGGCGCCCTGATCGCCTCGGCGAGCGGCTGCCAGAAGCGGCAGCCCGCGCTCGAATACATGCCGAACATGGCCTACGGCCCGCGCCTCGCCGCGCAGGCCGAGGATCCGCTCCGTCCCGGCTACTCGGTGGAGCGGCCGCCGGTGGAGGGGACCGTGCCGCGCGACCTCACGCCCTACCGCTTCGCCCAGGCCGACACGACCCAGGCGATGGCGGCGCTCGTGAATCCCCTGCCGCGTACGGCCGAAGTGATCGGCCGCGGCCAGCGCGTCTACATGAACACCTGCGTCGTCTGCCACGGGCCCCGCGGCGACGGGCAGGGGTACATCGAGCCGCTCTATCCGCAGCCGCCGCTCCTGTTCTCCGACAAGGTGCGGAACTGGCCTGACGCCCGGATCTTCCACATCATCACGCGGGGGCAAAATCTAATGCCGAGCTACGCGAGCCAGATCCTCCCCGAGGATCGCTGGGCGGTCGTGCACTACGTGCGCGCCCTGCAGCGCGCCGCGCGGCCCCTGCCTCAGGACCTGCCCGCGAAGGCCCGCGCCGCCGGCGCCGCGGACTCGACCGCCGCGGCCGCCGACACGACCGGAAGGAGCGCCTCCCGATGAGCGCCCCGGCCACCGCGCACGCAGCGCCCGTCCGCGCCGCGACGCCGCTCGCGATCCCGGGCGGGATCCGCGCCATGTTCGGCATCTTCATCCTGATCGGCATCGCGACGTTCCTGATCGAGTACCACGGCGGCGGGGACCAGACGCGGGCCTACGCGGCGTTCCTGCTGGGATACGTCTACTTCCTGTTCATCGCGGTCGCGGGGGTCTTCTTCACCGCGCTCCACTATCTGGTCGGGGCCACCTGGAGCGTCGTCGTGCGACGCGTGGCCGAGGGGTTCACGTCCTATCTTCCCTATGCGCTCCTCCTCTTCGTGGTGCTCGTGGTGGGCATTCCGAAGCTCTACGTGTGGTCCAATCCGCCCGTGGCCGGGGAAGTGGCGGCCGAGCACGTGACCAAGGGCGGCTATCTCTCCGTGCCCTTCTTCACGGTCCGGAACCTCGTCATCCTCGCGGTGTGGAGTCTCTTCGGGTGGTACTTCGTGCGGAACTCCACGCGGCAGGACGCGACGCGCGACCCGGCGCTCACGAAGAAGAGCCTTCGGGTGGCGCCGATCTTCATCGTGATCTTCGCCATCACGCTCACGCTCCTGGGCTTCGATCTGCTCATGTCGCTCGAGCCGCTCTGGTACAGCACGATGTTCGGCGTCTACTGCTTCGCGGGCGCCTGGCAGAGCTGCCTGGCGCTCCTGACGATCGTGATCGTGCTCCTCCGGCGCCAGGGCGCGCTCGAGGGGATCGTGAGCCGCTTCCACTATCAGGACCTGGGCAAGTACGTGTTCGCGTTCTCGATCTTCTGGATGTACATCGCCTTCTCGCAGTTCATGCTGATCTGGTACGCGAACCTGCCCGAGGAGACGGAGTGGATGATTCCCCGGACCTACACGGGGTGGGGGATCATCGGCGTCGCGCTCATGGTCTGCAAGTTCGGGATCCCCTTCTTCGCGCTGATGCCGGTCAAGGTGAAGGAGAGCGAGGCGGGGCTCCTCACCGTCTGCGCGATCGTCCTGGTGGGGCAGTGGCTCGATCTCTTCTGGGTGATCCTGCCGGTGTTCTCCCCGGAGCGCGTCGTCTTCGGCTGGACCGAGATCGGCGTCACCCTCGGCTTCCTCGGGCTCTTCGGCTGGATCCTGCTCGGGTTCTTCTCGCGGCATCCGGTTTCGCCGTCGGGCGACCCGCATTACGAATCGAGCGTGAGGTTCCACGGATGACCGAGCACGCCACCCCACAGGAGCCGGGCCAGGGATCGGCCGGCCGCGTCGTCGGCGCCTCGGAGCACGGCTCCGGGGCCGGGCACGGCCCGCCGCGGCACACCGCCGCGCCCGACCGGGACAAGCTCTCCTCGACGGTCGCGGTCGCGCAGTTCGTCTTCACGGGCATCATCCTCGCGGTGGTGGCCGGGCTCATGTACACGGCCGGCTTGCACTCGGGAAAGGGCGGCGGCGAGGGTGGTGCTCCCGGCGCCGCGGGCGGCGCTCAGCCCGCGGCCTCGGTGGACGTGCAGGCGCTCCTCAAGCCCTCGCCCGAGCTGGTGAGCCAGGGGAAGACGCTGTTCTCCGTGAACTGCGCCTCGTGCCACGGCATCAATGGCAAGGGGGACGGTCCCGCGTCGTCGGCCCTGAATCCCAAGCCGCGCGACTTCACGTCCGGCTACTGGCGTTACGGGGGCGGGGTCGCGCGCATCGTCCAGACGATCACGACCGGCTCGCCCGGCACGGCGATGGCCCCCTTCCCGGGCATTCCGCTCCAGGACCGATTCGCGCTCGCGCAGTACGTGCGCACCTTCAATCCGTCGAAGCAGCAGGAGGACAAACCCGAGGATCTGGCCTGGCTGGACCAGTTCGGCGGCGGGGCGAAGAAGGACAGCACGGGAGGCGGCGCCGCGGTCGCGGCCGGCCCCGCTCCGGGAGACACGATCCCGATCGCGCGCGCCATGCAGCTGATCGCCGAGCGCCCGGCGCCGGCCGTCCCGGCCATGGCCGGCGCGCCCGCCGACTCCAGCGAGGGCGCGATGCTCTACGCCGCGCGCTGCGCCTCCTGCCACGGAGCCTGGGGGCAGGGAGGCGTGCGCACGCGCATGATCGGCTCGGCGCCCTACGTCTACGTCACCACCCGGAGCCTCGCGGCCACGGGACCGCTCGCGGGCGATGCCGCGGGTTTCGAGCGCCTCATGGTCTACGGCCTCACGGGCGGGATGCACCCCTCGCACGGGGACCTCGCGTCGGAGCAGATCCGCGCCCTCTACGACTACACCCAATCGCTGCGCGCGCGGCTGTCGAGCGCGGCGCGCCCCAGGAGTTAGAATGGTCTCCATGCCGACGCGCCGGACATGGCTCGCGATCTTTAGCCTTGCGGTGGGACTGCTCGCCGCGGGGACGGCCGGAGCCTGGCTGCTCCACCCCGCCACGCCCGTCGCGCACGAAGTGCGGACGCTCTGGTACAAGGCCGTGGCGGTGACTTCCTTCTTCCTGATCCTGGCCGAGGGTTTGCTCCTGATCGTGGTGCTTCGCTTTCGCGCCAGGCCGGGGGTGAAGGCCGCGACCTTCCACGAGAACTTCCGGCTGGAGCTGCTCTGGACCGCCATTCCCGCGCTCGCGCTGGTCTATCTCGCGGGGCCGTCGTTCTCGACCCTCAAGTACCTCGAGACCGTTCCCAAGTCGGACCTGACCGTCGAGATCATCGGGCACCAGTGGTTCTGGGAGTATCGCTACCCGGGCTACGGCGTGGTCTTCGCGAACGAGCCGCTGGTGATCCCGGCGGGGAAGATCGTGGCCGCCGACGTGACCTCCATCGACGTCGTGCACTCCTGGTTCCTGCCCGATTTCGGCGTCAAGATGGACGCGAACCCCGGCCGCGTGAACCACACCTGGTTCCAGGTGGCCAAGCCGGGCACCTACAATGGACAGTGCGCCGAGCTGTGCGGCGTCCTCCACGCGGAGATGTTCATCACGGTGAACGTGGTGCCGCCCGAGGAATTCGCGCGCTGGATCGAGCAGAAGAAGAGGGGGGCCTAGTCGCATGGAAGCGGGCACGCTGACCCGGCCCGTCGGGACCGAGCTGGTGCACGTCGGACCGAAGCCGCGCACCGGCATCATGAAGTACCTCCTGACCACCGATCACAAGCTGATCGGGGTCATGTACCTCTGGCTCTCCTTCACGTTCTTCTTCATCGCGGGCATCTTCGCCATGATCATGCGCGCGCAGCTCTCGAAGGCCGGCCTGCACCTGCTCCATCCCGAGACGTACAACCAGATCATGTCGCTGCATGGCACGTTCATGGTCTTCTTCTGGACGATCCCGGTGCTGGCGGGCCTCTCGAACTACGTCGTGCCGATCCAGGTCGGCGCGCGCGACATGGCCTTCCCGCGGCTGAACGCCATCTCGTTCTGGCTCCTGATCCCGGCGGGCGGGTTCATGCTCACGAGCCTTCTGCTCCAGGGGGGGGCCGCGGCGGCCGGCTGGACCAACTACCCGCCGCTCTCCGACCGGCAGTTCTCGCCGGGACCCGGGGTGGACCTCTGGATCCTGGGGCTCCACCTGGCGGGGCTCTCCTCGATCCTCGGCGGGATCAACTTCGTCGTGACCATCCTCAACCTGCGCGCGCCCGGCATGTCGCTCATGAAGATGCCGATGTTCTGCTGGAACGTGCTCATCACGCAGGCCGTGATCCTGATCGCCACGCCGGTGCTGGCGGGCGGCCTCACGATGCTCCTCACCGACCGGCTGTTCGGCACCGGGTTCTTCCACGCCTCGGCGGGCGGCGACCCCGTGCTCTGGCAGCACCTGTTCTGGTTCTATTCGCACCCCGCCGTCTACATCATGGTCCTGCCCGCGATGGGGATGGTCTCCCAGGTGCTGCCCGCGTTCTCCGACAAGCGGATCTTCGGCTACACGGGGATGGTGATCGCCACCGCCGGGATCGGCTTCATCGGCTTCCTGGTCTGGGGCCACCACATGTTCGTGACCGGAATCGACCAGCGGCTGCGCTTCTTCTTCTCGTTCGCTTCGATGGTCATCGCGGTGCCGACCGGCATCAAGATCTGGTCCTGGCTGGCGACCGTCTGGGGCGGCGCCATCCGCTTCCGGACGCCGATGCTCTTCGGCCTCGGCTTCATCTGCCTCTTCATCATCGGCGGAATCACCGGCGTCTGGCTGGCGCTCGTGCCGTTCGACGTCCAGGTGCACGACACCTACTTCGTCGTGGCGCATCTTCACTACGTCCTCTTCGGCGGCTCGATCATGGGGATCTTCTGCGGATTCTATTACTGGTTCCCCAAGATCTCGGGACGCCTCTACAACGAATTCTGGGGCAAGGTTCACTTCTGGCTGGTGTTCCTGGGGATGAACGTGGTGTTCATGCCGATGCACGTGATGGGGATGCTGGGGATGCCCCGGCGCATCTACACCTACAAGCCCCAGTACGAGGGACTGAACCAGATCTCCACGATCGGCGCCGGGATCCTCTTCGTCGCCATGAGCATCTTCCTGATCAACGTCCTCGCGTCCCTCTGGCGCGGCAAGCGCGCGCCGGTCGATCCGTGGGACCATGCGGAGTTCAACAAGACGCTGGAGTGGACGGTCTCGTCGCCGCCGCCCGCCGAGAATTTCGCGCGGATCCCGGTGATCCGGTAGGAGCGGCCACGACTTCAGCATCGCGCGGCGCGCGTCCGGCGCCGCCTCGCCCATGAGCGCCAGGCCGGGCCGCCTCGTCCCGCTCCTTCGAATCACGCTGCTGCTGGTCTTCGTGCTGGTCGTCTGGGGCGGTATCGTCCGCCTCTCGGGATCGGGGCTGGCCATTCCCGATTGGCCCCTGGCGCACGGCAAGCTGATTCCCAAGCCCCAGCACCACGTCCTGATCGAGTACATCCACCGCGCGCTCGCGGGCCTGGTGGGGCTGGCGACCGTCGCCGTCGCGTTCCTGGTCTTCCGGAGCGCCCTGTGGCGCGCGCGGCTCCTCCCGCTCACGATCGCCGCGCTGATCACCCTGGGATTGCAGGTCTTCCTGGGAGCGCGCGTCGTGCTCGAGGAGCTGCCCGTCGACCGCGTCGTATCCCATCTGATCATCGCGTTCCTGTTCTTCGCCATCCTGATCCGGATGGCGCTGGTCGCACGCGACGCCGAAGACGAGGCCGGCGTCTCGCCGGCGGCCGCGTCCGGCGAGGGGGCATCGGTGGATCCCGGCAAGCGCCGGGGGATCGCCCTCTGGGCCAAGATCGCCGCGGGGGCCGTCCTGGCCCAGGTGGCGCTGGGGGGATGGGTCTCCTCCTCGGGGGCGGCGCTCGCGTGCCCCGACTTTCCGACCTGCCAGGGGATGTGGCTTCCCCCCATGAACGGCCTCCTGGGAATCCACTATGCCCACCGGCTGGGCGCCTACGCCGTGACGCTGATCATCCTCGGGATGCTCTTCCGCTCGGCACCCCTGGCCCTGCCGCCCCGCGCCCGGTGGCCGCTCCGGATTTCGGGTATACTCCTCACCGTTCAGTTTCTGCTGGGCGTGGCCAACGTGCTCCTCCGCGTGCCCCTCCCGGTCAGCGCGAGCCACCTGGGCACGGCGCTGATCCTGTTCGGAACCCTCAACGTGGCGAGCTACGAGCTGTCCCGTGCGTGATTACATCGAGCTGACGAAGCCCCGCATCGTGGCCCTGGTCATGATCACCGCCCTGGCCGGCGTCGTGGCGGAGCGCTCGCTCCTCCTGGAGCCGCTCCGGCTCATTGTCGTGCTCGGCGCCATCATGCTCACCGCCGGCTCGGCGAATGCCTTCAACCAGTACTTCGAGCGCGACCTGGACGCGCAGATGGAGCGCACCCGGGCGCGCCGTCCGCTGCCGCTCCACCGCGTGGCGCCGGGGCGCGCGCTCGCCTTCGCCATCGTGATCGGCGTCCTCTCCGTGGTCGCCCTCGCCCAGTACGGAAGCCTCCTCGCGGCCTGGCTCGCGTTCGGGACGATCGCGTTCTACGGCTTCTTCTACACGCTCTGGCTCAAGCCGCGCACCGTGCACAACATCGTGATCGGCGGGGCGGCGGGCGCCATGGGCCCCGTGATCGCCTGGGCTGCCGCGGCGGGGCACCTGGCGCTCGCGCCGGTGCTGATGTTCCTCGTGATCTTCCTCTGGACCCCGCCCCACTTCTGGGCGCTCGCGATCTGCGTGCAGGACGACTATCGCCGGGTGAGCATCCCGATGCTCCCGATCGTGAAGGGGGAGCCGGAGACCTACCGGCAGATCGAGCTCTACACGCTCGTGCTCGTCCTGGTCACGCTGCTGATGCCCTTCGCCAACGCCGGCGGCCTCGTGCTCGGCGTCACGGCGCTGTTCCTGGGCGTCGGGTTCCTGGTGAAGGCGGTTCGCGCCCGGCGCGCGCCCACCGTGGCGGCGGCGCGCGGCGTCTTCGCCTACTCCATCGTCTACCTCTTCGCGCTCTTCCTGGGCATGATCGCCGACGCGCTCTGGCGCATTCCGCTCCGCTCCTGAGATGGAGCCCATCCCCTCCGACGCTCCCGACGTCCCGGGCCCCGAGAACCGTCGCGGGAGCCGGATTCCCAACGCGGCGCTGGGCGTCGGCCTCGGGATCGTGGTGCTGTTGATGTTCTCCTTCGCCTACGCCAACGTTCCGCTCTTCAAGCTGTTCTGCGCGCGTTTCGGGATCGGCGGGTCCGGGAAGGCGGCGTTCCAGTCGGTCTACGGGGAGGGGCCGGCCCTCTCGTCGTCGACGGGGCCGATCCAGAGCCGGGACATCCAGGTGAAGTTCATGGGGGTGTCGGCGACGGGGCTGCCGGTCCGGTTCGGACCCTCGGTGCCGCTCGTGCACGTGATCCCCGGCCGTCCGGTGCATCTGGACTACACGTTCACGAACATGAGCGACGACTCGGTCTTCTTCCGGGCCGTCCATTCGATCGCGCCGATCGAGGCCGCGCGGGAGTTCCAGCTCATCCAGTGCTTCTGCTTCGAGGATCAGGCGCTCGGCCCGCGCGAGACGCGGGTGCTTCCGGTCTACTTCGCCCTCTCCCCGCGAACCCCGGGCAACGTGCACGAGGTGCAGCTCAACTACACGCTCTTCCCGCGCGATGAGAACGACAAGTCCGCCCCGCTGACCGGGAAGCGCTCGCTGTGACAGAGATCGTCCGGGGAAGGGAAGAGGCCGCGGCTTCAGCGTCGGGCGCGGAGTCCGCGGCGTCCGGCAGCGATCCGGCCCAGGACCCCGCCGTCAAAGCCCGCCTCCGCCGCATCCTCCTGGGAATCACGATCCTCTGCCTCATCCTGGGAGCCGCCGGCTACGCCTTCGTCCAGTGGATGGCTAGCCTTCCCCCAGGAACCTTGAAGAAGCCGTAGCCCTCGCCCCCGCGCAGCGCCCGGTTGCCCTTCGAGATAAGGTCTTAGACCGCGTCCCCCGAGTAGATCGCCATGATCCGCCGCAAGAGCTGGATCGCGTCCGTCCGCTTCCGCTGAAACGAATTCCGCCCGATGATCGAGCCGAATCCGCCGCCGTCCCGGATGGCGCGGGCCTCCTGCAGCACGTCCTCGTCGCTGTCCTTCTTCGCCCCGCCCGAGAAGATCACGATGCGGCGCCCGTCGAAGGACGACTGGACCACGTGGCGTACCCGCTCGGCCAGGGTGCCGACCGGGATCGAATACTTGTCGTAGACCTTCTTCGCCTCGGGCTGCTCGATGTGCGCGGCGGGAAGCTTGACCTTGATCACGTGGGCTCCGAGCTGCGCCGCGATCTGCGCGGCATAGGAGACCACGTCGATGGCCGTCTCGCCGTCCTTCGAGAGGTCCGAGCCCCGGGGATAGGACCAGACGACCACCGCCAGCCCCACCCGCTTCGCCTCCTCGGCCAGCTTGCGGAGCTGCTCGTACATGTGTCCGGCCTGCGAGGAGCCGGGATAGATCGTGAATCCGATGGCGGCGCAACCCAGCCGCAGCGCCTCGCCGACGCTTCCGGTCACCGACGAGAGAGGATCCTTCTCGTCGTGAAGGACGTCATGGTTGTTCAGCTTCAGGATGAGCGGAATCTCGCCCGCGTAGTCCGCCGCGCCGGCCTCCAGGAAGCCGAGCGGCGCCGCGTAGGCGTTGCACCCCGACTCGATCGCGAGCTCCACGTGGTAGCGCGGATCGTAGCCGGCGGGATTGGGGGCGAAGGAGCGCGCCGGGCCATGCTCGAAGCCCTGGTCCACCGGCAGGATCACCATCCGGCCCGTTCCGGCGAGAATCCCGTGATTCATCATGCGGGCCAGGTTGGCCTTGCTCCCCGGATTGTCCGAGGCGTACCAGGAGAGGATCTCGCGCACGCGGCCGGGACCCGGCCGGGCGGCGGTGCGGCTTTCGGCGACAGCGGTTTGAGCGTTCATGCGGGCCATTATAGGCTGCGGCGAGGGACCCGGCAAGGCGACCCCGGGCCGCGGGCGCTACGGTCGCGCCGAGGGCGTCACAGCGTGGCGTACCGCGCCGCGCCCAGGAGCGCCGAGCGGTCGGTTCGGATCACGTACACCGGGACGCGCTCCAGGAGCTCCCGGTGCGGCTCCTTGGCCAGGAACGCCTCGCGGAAGAGCGGGCCCTGGAGCGCGGGAAGGATCTGAGGCGCGATCCCGCCGCCCAGGTAGACCCCCGAGAGCGCAAGCCCCCGCAGCGCCGCGTTTCCGGCCTCGGCGCCGTAGACCGACACGAACAGCTCGAGCGATCGGACGCAGGAGGAGCACGTCCCGGCCAGGGCGTTCCCCGAGATCGCGGCGGGGAGCTCCTCGGGACCGGCCTCCTGGAGGTGGCGCGCGAGCGCGGCGTCGGCGCCGTCCATGGCGTGCAGCACGCGGGCGACGTTGCCAAGCCCCAGCCCCGAGAGCACCCGCTCCATCGACACGCGACCGAACTCCACGCGGAGCGCGCGGAACAGCTCGATCTCGAGGTCGGTGCGCGGCGCGAAGTCGGCGTGGCCCCCCTCGGAGGCGACCGGGATCAGGTCCCCCTGATGGAGCAGCAGCGTGGTCTCGCCGAGCCCCGTTCCCGCCGAGACGATCGCGGCGTTGCCCGGGGCGCCGGGATCGCCCGGGATCAGCGTCACGAGGTCCTCCGGGCCGAGCGCGGCGACGCCGTAGCCCGAGGCCACGAGGTCGTTGATCACGTGCACGCGCGACAGGCTCAGGTGCCGCGCGAGCGCGCGCTCGTCGGCGGGCCACGGCACGTGCGTGCCGACGCCGCGCCCCTCCGCCACGGGGCCCGCGAATCCGATCGAGACGGCGGCGATCGGGCCGTCGTGGCTCGCTCGGAAGGCGTCGATCATGGATTCGAGCGAGGCGAAATCGCCGCTCAGGTAGGTGCGCTCGGATGCGGGAACCCCGATCCGGCCGCGTTCCAGCGAGGGAACCAGGGCGAGCCGGGTCTTGGTGCCGCCGACGTCGGCGGCGAGCACGATGCCTCCGGGCGCCAGGGGGCTCACGCTTCGAGGAGGGCGCGCGCCGCCCGGGCCGCGTCGCGGAAGGCGGCGTTCGGGATGCGGCGCTGGATTTCGCCGACGACCGCGGCCGCGAGCTCCCGGCGGGCGAAGGGGATCGGCGCGACCCGGGCCTGGGGCGCGAGCAGCTCGAGGCGCGCCTCCTCGGCGCGCGCCTCGTGCGTGATGCGCGCGTCCAGCGGGTGGGCGCCCGCGGCCCGCGCGCGCACCTCGCGGATCCGGGCGTCGGGATCGGTCTCCTCCCGCGTGAAGGCAATCTCGGGAGCGCCCCCCTCGGGGGAGCGGAACCGGAAGCGGGCGCCGTCGCGCGAATCAACCTTCCAACGCAGGCGGCTCGCGAGCCAGCCGGCGAGGAGCCAGGCGGAGGAGGGGGGAGCGGCGCCCCCGTGCACGATCGTCACGTCGTGCAGCGCGTGGAGCGCGGGGGCGGCCTCGGGGGCGTCGAAGAGACCAGCCAGGGACGCACGCCAGGGCTCGAGACGCGCCCAGGCGAGGTCGTGCATCGGCGCCCCCTTCCGTCCCGTGCGCTCCCAGACGGCGGCCATCGCCGAGGGCTCCTCCTCGACGCAGCTGTCGGCGACGACGATGTCCGCCAGCCCCGCGAGCGCTTCCGCCCACGGGGGCCGCGGTCCCGGCGTGAGCAGGAGCACCACCACCGGAAGGTCGCCGATCAGGAGCGAGCGGACCGCGCTCGGCACGAGAGGCGCCGTCTCCTCGGTGTACTCCAAGAGAACCTGCTCCGAGCAGACGAACGCGCCGCCCCCCTCGCGCAGGTGGCAGAGCGCGGTGGCGCGCGCGGTGAGCCGCTTCGGCTCGGCCGGAGCCCGGCGCGCGGGGCCGATGCGGAAGAGGCGCGCCGGGTGGCGCCGCGCCACGTCGGCGATCACGTCGGCGAGC